>CAZBTU010000026.1:0-13552 GCA_964494905.1 uncultured Pseudomonadales bacterium
TGGATGCGTTGCAAAAACTTGTAAACACCTATAACTGCACGAATATCCCAAGGCTTGTCCGTTTCTAGTGGGCCCATAAACATTTCGTAGACTCGCAGGGTGTCCGCGCCAAACTTCTCGATGATCTCATCTGGATTGATGACGTTACCCTTGCTCTTACTCATCTTGCGTCCGTCTGGACCTAAGATCATTCCTTGATGGCGCATCTTCATGAATGGCTCATCGAATGCCAACAGACCTTCGTCCCGTAGGAACTTGGTAAAGAATCGGGCGTACAACAAGTGCAACACAATGTGCTCAGGGCCAATCATGTACAGATCGACTGGTAGCCATTTCTTGAGCTGCTCTGGTCTGGCCAACATGTCTGGATTGCGAGAATCAACATAGCGCAGGAAGTACCAACTCGAGTCCACAAATGTGTCCATGGTGTCGAACTCTGGTCTCCAGCCTTTGCCGTACAACTTTTCGGTTCGCTCTATGAACTCTTTGGATGAGCGCAGCGGCGACTCGCCGGTTGGCTTGAAGTCGACATCGGTAGGCAGCAACCAGGGTAGGTGCTCTTCCTTAACCGGGTGCGCTTTGCCGGCTGGGTCATACACCACCGGGATGGGCGCGCCCCAGTAGCGTTGGCGGCTGATGAGCCAGTCTCGGAGTTTGTAGGTGGTTTGCCACTGGGCGAAGCCTTGCTTGCACATCCACTCAGCCATGTTTTCTTTGCCATCACCCCAAGCGGCTTGTCCATCAAACTGCCCAGAGTTTACTAAATTGCCTTCGCCCTCAAAAGATGACTCCCCTGCTGCGACAGATACGTTCAAGGCTTCATTCTCATAAGAAACTACTTGTCGAATTGGTAAACCAAACTTCTTGGCGAAATCAAAATCCCTTTCATCATGCGCAGGCACACCCATTACCACCCCAGTGCCAACACCTGCCAAAACATAATCTGCAACCCACAGAGGAACTTGCTCACCGTTGACGGGGTTGGTTAAAAACAACCCAGTGTCAACTCCAGACTTGTCTTTAGTCCCAATCTGGCGCTCTTCCTCGGTCTTGTGGGAAGCAGCCTCGAGGTATTCTTCGACGGCAATGCGCCGTTCACTGGACACCGCTTCGAGCAAGCCATACTCGGCAAACTTCTCAGGAGAAATCACCACAAAAGTTACACCAAACACGGTTTCCCAAAATTTGGTCCAAACTGGCAGTTTTTGCTTAGAGGCTTTATGAGTAAACTCTATACTCAACCCTTTTGACTTCCCAATCCAATTCAACTGCTGCTGCTTTGTCGCTGCAGGCCAGTCCACCAAATCCAACCCACTAATCAGCTCATCTCGATACTCAGAAATCTTGAAGTACCACTGCTCGAGCTCTTTTTGAATGACCTGACTGCCGCAACGTTCGCACTCGCCGTTGACCACTTGTTCGTTTGCCAAGACCGTCTGACAAGAAGGACACCAGTTCACCATGCCGCCTGCTCGGTAAGCCAAGCCTTTCTTGTACAGTTGCAAGAAAATCCACTGCGTCCATTTGTAATACTCGGGGTGACTGGTGGCGATTTCGTTTGCCCAATCGTAAGAGATACCAATTCGCTTGATCTGGCGTCGGAAGGTGTCGATGGCACTTACTGTTGTTTCTGCCGGAGGAATACCTGTTTTGATAGCGTAATTCTCTGCAGGCAAACCAAACGCATCCCAACCCACGGGGAAAAAGACTTGCTTGCCATGCATTCGGTGATAGCGGGCTAAAATATCGAGGGCGGTTTTGCTCTCGACGTGACCCACGTGCAGACCTTGACCTGAAGGATATGCAAAAGCAAACAACAAAAACAATGCGTTCTCGGGATCAGTGACTTCTTGGGTTTCAGTTTGCTGAAACAAGCCCTGCTCTTCCCAAGCCCGTTGCCACTTGGGCTCAGCTGTAATTGGATCATAGGTTTTTGCCATCGGACTCCTTGTGTTTTGTTTGTATTGTGACGCACTGTTTAGCACAAAAAAAGCCCCGTTGGCGGGGCTGTCGTGTTCCATGAGACTCCCGCTCCACTAGTTGGTGTGGGTAAGAAGCTCAAGTTGGAACAAACTCGTCATGTTATGCATCTGGTCAATAGTATATCATGATTACAGAATTGTGCAGCGTCATTTGTGCTATGAAACGTGAAGAAATTTTCTCGAGTATTGCTGTCCTCGCCGCTTTTGGTGCGGTGCTGGGGTGGTTGGTGGTGCCTGGGTTGGCTGATCTTGCGCTACAAGGGTTTGTTGGTGCGCTGGGATTGTTTTTTATTACCAAGCGACTGCAAAATGCCAAGATGTGGCACGTGCTACCACACACCCACTCACCCGAGCTAGGACTCTTGACCTTTGCATTTTACCTCTTGATTGGTGCTACTGGAAACCTGAGCTCTCCCCTACTCCCATTGAGTTTTATTCATACGTTTGTTGTTGTGTTCACTGCTGGACCGTATACGGCAATTGTCACAGCAGCGAGTGCGTTTGTCTTCCATTGGTATCAGGCACCAGCTATTGGCATGAGCGAGATTGTTAGTTTGAGCATTATTCCCCTGCTCTTGGTGTACTTCCTGTTTGCCCGTCGACAGTATGATGCGCTCAAGCAAGAGGAAAATCAGCTGATTGCGGAAACCGTGGCGCTCGACCTGACATCTAGTCGACTTGAGTCAGTACTTACTGCCTTGGAGCAGCGAGTACATCCGAAATTTGAATCAATTCGTACCGAACTTCTCAAACTGAGTACAAAAAATGATCAGCTGGTTGCAATCCAGGAGAAAATCAACTCACTGGCTGCCGAACTCAAATCGCTGATTGATACATACAAAAAATGACGCTTCGCACCGCAACTGTCAGCATATTTGCTTGCATAAGCCTACTCATTGCAGGCACATATAGTCCTGCTCTGGCTGAACGCCTCGAATCGGACTCCTACGTAATCCAGTTTGGCAACTTCAACGTCACCTCAGGGCAAAAATCCTCAGCCAACTACGCGGTAACGGACACGGTTGGCCAGGTTGGCGCTGGTCCGTATGGTGAATACGGCACGAGTAGCTATTTCGTGGGCGGCGGGTTTCAATATATTTATCAGATAGATCAGTTCAGTTTCGTTATTTCTGACCTCTCGATTGACCTTGGATTGCTTACACCAGGTAGCCACTCATCTGACACCAACACTTTGACTATCACGACCAGAGGCGCAGGTGGCTACACAGTCTACGCCTACGAGCGTGAGCCGCTGACCCAAGTTGGCGGCATCGCAAGTATTCCTAACACTACTTGCGATGCGGGAACTTGTTCGTACACCACTGCAGGCGTTTGGTCTGATCAGGACATTGCTGGTTTTGGCTACAACATGTCTGGCAATGACGTACCGGCAGCATTTACCAATAGCACTTATTTCAAAGCGTTTGCAGATGATGCTCAGTCTCAACCCATGCAAGCAGTTATGTTTTCTGCCAACATAGCCAGCAATCGTCAGGCCACTGTGACGTATAAAGCTGGAGTGAGCGGCTCACAAGCTGCTGGCAACTACGAAACAGATATTATTTTTGTAGCAGTACCGGGGTTTTAGTATGCGAATGCCAAAGTCACTCCCACTCTTGATAGCGTTCGTTCTAGGTCTAACACATGCGGCAACTATCAGTTTGCAAGCGCAAACCAGAGTAGAATCCCTCCAGCGAGCGCAGGCTGAAACACAAGCAAGTCAACCAAACCGCTTTGCCTTGGAAATTTCACCCCCAGTCAAATACATTCAGATTAAGCCAGGAGCAAAACTCAGCCACACTATTACGCTCAAAAATATTGGTGCATTTGCACTGGAAATTTCACCCAAAATCGTTGACTTTGCCCCAGATGGCGAGTCCAATGTGCCAATTCTTAAAAAAACTACTACCTTTGAGTACATCGAAGTTCCCGAGGATAGTTGGCCAACGCTCGCCCTTAAACCCAACCAATCCGCTCAATTTACCCTCAATTTCTCAGTTCCGGCTGATGCGCCAGAGAAAGAGTATCCCTTAACGGTGCTGTTTGAACAACGACCTTTAGAAAGCAGTGGCGAAGGCTCCCGAATCGCTGGAGCGCTGGGAAGCAATCTGATAGTGCTCATCTCAAACAAAAATACCCCGAACCCAGACTTAACTATCTCAAGCCTGGGAATTTTCCCACTCCTAGATATGTTCAGCATACTCACTGTTGATCCTTTGATTACCAATCATGGCTTTTCGGCGCAACCAATTCAGGGGACACTGACAATCCGCAACTGGCGGGGGGATTTACTCAAGGAGTTCACACTCTATCCAGACGTAATACTAGGCAATAGTAGTCGTCGAGCTCGCGCTCAGTCTCCACTGCAAAATCCAGAAGAAACTGCAGTCCCAGAGCCAATACCCCTTATGTACGAATCTGATTGGCTGTTCGGGGTATATCAAATTGACCTACAGTTGACCTATAGCGAAGCCGAGACAGCGCAAACACATATACCACTGACTAGCCAACGAGTGACTGTTGTCGCCCTGCCATATGTAGCGATAATTGCACTTATAATGAGCATTTTAGTCGCAATAGTATATAGAACAATCAGCACGAGAAAAGTTCGCTTGTAAAACTGTAAAGTAGTATATACGGGTGCTTTTTGCAGTGATCTTGAACACAAATTGCTTTCCCTGTTGCCTCGACTACAATAAAGCATTACACTGAGATATTGCACACATCTTTGAATGTGTTTCATCTGATACAAGCATGAAACTGCCTCTGCCCCAAGTACTAGCGCATAAAAAACACATTGTAAGTTTAGTAATTCTTGGCTGTGTGGTAATTGTTGGTGGACATGTAGAGAAAAGCGAATCTGCAAACTTGACGAGTGCATCTGTCACTATGGCTAATTCTAGATTCTCTTTTTCTGGAGCACTCGCAGCTGGCAATACGGCTGGTGGTTCTTCAGTTACCATTGCCACAAGCGCATGGCCTTCAATTTCGACAGCACAGTTGGTGTATGGAGAGTCTGTTCTGATTGGAGAAGCTGGCAGTCTCGGGACGTATTCAGTGACAGAAGTAGTTGACGCTGACACTTTCAACGTCTCCCCAGTCCTTGCAAGTGGTGACGCTGACTCAGGCGACCAAGTAATCGCCACCAGTTCTGGTGAGCTCTATGTGCGTTTCACAACTGCAAACGCCATCCCAAACGGACGATTTAGAATTCTAATTCCAGCTCTCACTGTTAATGCCACTTCATCTGATGGTCTTCCAGATCAAGGCTTTTTCGACTTTGGCAGCAGCGCTCCAACAGTTACCTGCCCAGATGATATAAGTGGATATGACTTTGTAGCAGGCACAGCCAGTGCTTCAGCAATTACAATCTCTGGCACTGATTTTCACGCCTATGAGTGCGCCTACTCTGGCAACGGTGCGATCGGCACAGCGTTTGACGGTACCACCAATGACTATATTGAAATTTCCAACATCATCAATCCAACTCCCTCTGATGGACACTCCACCGGTACTGCCGACTCCTTCAATATTCGCATTCAACACATTAACAGCAGTTTTGCGGTGGCAGACTCCGTAACCACAGCAATCGGTGTTATTGAGGCAGTCCGAGTAACCGCAGTTGTAGCACCACAAATTTCGTTTACCATTGCCGGAGTTTCATCTGCCGTAAGCACTTGTGGCATTACTACCAGCGTAACCACAACTGCCAGCACAGTGCCATTTGGCGAGTTATCGATCTCCGCCTTTACGCATGCCGCTCAGACTCTTACCGTCTCGACAAATGCCTCAAATGGCTATGCCGTCACTGCAATAGAAAATGATCAACTTGGTTTAAATAGTGGGACTTGCACGGGCGACAATACAGGTGCTGACTGTATTCGAGACACAATTGGGGATAATTCCGATATTAGTCACACTGCACCTGGAGATTGGGAATTAACAGCCACAAAAGGCTTTGGGTATACCATGGAAAACTCAGATGCGGCGGCAATTGTTTTCGAGCATGACACTGTTGCCGGCAACTGCACCGGTAACTACTGTGCCAAACAGTTCGCAGATGCAGAAGACAGTCAAGTGCCGCAACAGCTCTTTAGCAGCACAACGGTTGCGGATACAGAAAACATCAATGTTTGCTACAAAGCAGTCATCCCTACTACTCAATCAGCTGGCACATACGACAACTACATCACCTACACTGCCACGGCAACGTTTTAGCTTATGAAACTCACTGCCCAACACATCAAAATAACCGCCTTCGCCACGCTTATGTTGGCTCTGACCGCTGGCGCAACATCTGGCATATTTGCCCAAGAGGCTACACTGCGATCCGCAGAAGAAGTTACCCTAACTGCCATTCCTCCCCGATATGGTGATGATGGCTCTCTTCGCCTCCAGCCTGGCGAGAAAACCCAAATTCAACTCCGTGTCAAAAATGCAACCAACCAATCAGTATCCATCCTGTCTCAAGCCGCTGACTTCATCATTGCGGAAGATGGCGAAACACCAATGCCAGTCACTGATACCACATCGAATCGTTGGAGTCTGGCCTCGTGGCTTGTCATAGCGCCAAATTCCCAAGTAGTTGGTCCCAACGAGACAGTTGGGCTGACTGTGCTGGTCGAAGTGCCAGAAGATGCCCTTCCCGGAGGTCACTACGCCATGATTACGCACGAGCCAGTCTCAAATTCTGGACAAGCGCTCCTGTCAGATGTCACCGAGGATCAAGACTCAGCTTCGGCAGTCAGTCAAAAAGTTGGTTCACTCATTTACCTTACTGTCGAAGGTCCAATCAATGAAGAAGCCTACATCCGCAGCTTCCAGTTCCGCAACTTCTCAGAGTATGGTCCAGTACCTTTTTCCTTCTTGGTCGAGAATCAATCAGATATTCACATTCGCCCCCAAATTGGGGTGGAGATTTTCAATGTGTTCGGCCAAAAGATAGACTCCCTTACAGTTGAATCTAAGAACGTCTTTCCATTCATGAACCGTCAATTCGACGGACAGTGGGAGCGCATCTGGGGTTGGGGATATTACACAGCAAAAATCACCATGAGCTTTGGTGACCAAGGGTCGGTGGTTATGGCTACTACTTCATTCTGGTTGCTGCCGATTAAAATCTTACTGGCTCTCCTGATTACACTACTGACCATCATTGCGATGGGCATTACTATTCGCCGCCACTTGCTCCATCGCAACGCACAAAACAAAGAGCGTATCGAACTGCTTGAGAAAAAACTGACCAACCTGCAACAGGATCAGCTCAAGCGCTATGAAGACTAGAGCACTATCCCAGCTAGCTGCATACATTTTGACTGCAATTTATATTGCGGGAAGTTGCCTTGGGCAGCTTGCCCCACCAGCTTCTGCTCAGGTAGTAACCGAAGGCTCCACGGTTACCGCTTTTGTAGCAGATTACATTCCCCCATCCACTCCCATTTTAATTGCGCCAGACGATGGCAGTACAGTCAACACAGCCACTCCAACGTTTGTCTGGCAGGAAAGTACTGATACTGTAGCCATGGGCTCATATACCCTAACTCTGGATGGTGATGTTTTGTTTGAAAATATTCCCCTAGCTTCGACTAATCACAGCGACTACATTTTGGTATACAACAACTCAGATGACACATATAGCCTTACACCCGATGACTCTCTCTCTAACGGCACTCATACCTGGAAAATTACAGCATATGATAGTTCTGGCAACTATACCGACTCGGTAACCTGGACATTTACCATCGACACCCAAGCGCCTGTCTTTGTTATAACCCAAATTGGTGACGAATCAGTTTCAATTTCTTCTCAAGATGTCAGCACCATTCCAGATGAGCCGATCATTCTGGAAGACAACGAACCACTGATTGCAGGTACCGGGGAAAGTGATGCTGACGTAGAAATGACCGTTACTATTCCCAACGAACCCACCCAAACATTCAACTTTACCATTGGCGGGAGCGGCACTTGGTCTGTCCAGCTGGGTGTGTTACCCCGAGGCGTGACAATGTATCTTGATTTTACTATCACAGATGAAGCTGGCAATGTTAGCGTTTTGCAGGACGTGCCATTCCAAATTGAACAAATAATTATTATTTTTCCGCCACAATCATCACCTACACCCGTTCCCACCCCACAAAGCTCTCCACTTCCTTCAGGAGCCTCCCCAGAACCGACGCAGACTCCTCCAACCTCCCCCACGGTTCCAATTCCTACTCCTGCAGGCCCAATCATTTCAATACCCTACACCCCACCCAGAGAAACGGTCATTCGCGTCGCGCAAAAAGTGGATCAAGCATTACCGCCATTTGTTCGCGACGCAATCGAGGCTTTGCCTGAGGGACTGCGAGAGGCAATCAGCGAACCTTTCCGTCAGGCAGCACCAGCAGCTGCCCTCTTGGCAACAGCAGCTATTCCTACTTTGAGCTTTTTAAACCTTATACTGGAGTTCGGTGGACAACTGACCTGGAGACTGCTAATCAAAATACTACAAGCAATCGGCTTGATTCCCCCAAGCGAGCCACAAGGTCTAGTGTTTAATTCTGAAACGTATGAACCGGTATCGTATGCACTGCTCACCTTCCGCAGTACCCACCAAGATATCGCTGAACAAATCCTTGAAACTGCGATCAGTGATGAGAACGGTGTGTATCAAGGTATTACGCTGCCAACTGGCGAATACACCCTCTCTGTTGATCACCAAGACTACCATTTTCCAACAACACTGCCCAGACCCTCATATCTGAGTTTACAAGAATTTTATAAGGGTGAGACATTTGCCATTAACAGCCAAGCGAATCAACCACTCTTCTTAATTCCTGCTGACAGCAATCTTGTGGAACATAGACGGAAAACCTGGAGAGATCGGTTGCGACTGTTCGTGGCTCGATTTAAGCTGCGAAACCTGGTAGTACCTTTATTCATTTTTTCTTGTTTAGTGACGCTTTTTTATCCGTCAACACTCAACTATGTAATTCTTTCCCTATATATAGCACTATTCGTCCGCAGGGCCTTTATAGCTTGGCGTATCCCTGTGATTGCTGGTACGATCACGGACAGTAGTGGTGAAGCGATTGAAAACGCAATTATTCGGGTTACAGATGAGCAAACAGGACTAACAAAGGTTTTAACTCGCTCTAACCAAAATGGCCAGTTTGCTACCCGCATAGAACGCGGAATCTACCAGATTGCTGTTAGCAAGAACGGCTATGTCTGGGTGGAGAACAACGAGATAGTGCCGTACATGGAAGCTACGGCCGATCGCTCAGGAAATGAGCTCTCAATCACCTTAAAGCCAATTCAAGAGGTCATAGTACCGCAATAAACGCGCTCCGAATCTAAACCGAATATAACTACAGTTTTTTCTGATAGATAGTCACTGGAATCAGGTCTTACGACCTTAGCAGTCACTCTCGTTCCTCTGCTATTTCCAGAGGAAGCAATTAAACACCCTATCCCACATGATAATAGTACGTTATTACGGAATGCCACACGAAACCGCTTGAAATCAATAACAAATCTTACTACATCTAAAGTTACAACCATCCACAACAATGTTGATTACTGAAGTGGTGCTTTGCTCGAAATCTATCTGTATAAGAATAACTTATAATTTTCTAGAGTAGATATAGTTAGCACAACAATAACAGTACGTTATTATAATTGTATTTCCCAAAGTTTATACAAATCTAACTAGACTCTTTTATTATAAGTAGATACAATAAGTGTATGCCTGCCATTTTCTAGCTTATTCTGGAATAATTACCGATTACTGCATATGTTGCTATCCCTAATTTTTACCATATGTTTATAATCGCATATTTGCCGTTTTATTTCTGCATGATCTGGTGTGTATATTACCGCATTCAAATATTTCACTTATTATAGTAATAATATCGTACTTTCTGGTGTACTTTGCAAACAAGTTTTCAGCACCCGAATTAAGGTAATAAATAGCATGTGGATAGCAACATTGGTGAAAAAAAACACATTAGGCATGACTAGGATAGGTGGGAAAACAGTGCGTGCAGAGAGTGAATGAGTGAGGTGGGTCGGTACCCCTTCGCACCATATGCAGCAGCAAACCCCGGGTCCTGACCCAATGCTTCCCAAAACCGATCGTACACCGTATAGATCTGCGCTTTTTGTTGATCGGTAGCTTTTGTTGTGTCTGAAAATGTTGCTAGCAGTTGAGTTATCTCAGTGCTAACACCAGAGTAAGCGGTAAGTACGTCAGCAATGCCTAATTCGTTCAAAACAAAGCTCTGCTCTCGCTCAAACTGCCACGACGCTATGGTAAAGACTGTTGTCGCTTGTGCGTATCGCTCCCCTAGTTCGGTCATAGCTACTTGACTAAAGGGAAACGGCGCAAAGTAGACGCCTCTGCTTACGGCGAAAAATCCCTCCTTGAGAACCAGCTGGCGCAAATATCTGAATTGCGTATCGAATGTAGGAGCCTCTACAAACACACAGCATCCCCACTTCCCGTCCCATGTTGCCCAGCGATCAGAAAGTGCCGGAAATCGCTGTTCTAGCAGGCGCTTGCCCGTAGGGGTGAGATAGACCTGAGTTTCACTGCCAATCTGTGCCAGAGCAATAGAACCATCTGATTGCAATAGGTGCAGCAATGATCGCTTTCCACCAGCGGAAAGGTGGGGTACAAGTCCATACAGCACTTGTTTGGAGAGTCCCCACTGAGCATCGTCAGATGGATAGAGAGCTAGAAGAATGCGTTCTGTATTTTCCTTCATAAGTGCGATAATTTTTCTCTGGTTATGTGGGTTACTTTCGTGTTATATACTCTTCTGATGCAGTTGTTATTTTTAGTGCTTTTGGTATTACTGCAGAAGTTATGAAAGTATATACATATCATTTAGTACCGTATTTTTCTTTTTAGCATACCGAAACCGATTGCTTTGCAATAATTGTGGATAAACATCACAGAAATTCTCAATTTCCAGGCATAATGCGCCTACATAATATTGATTGTTTATTTTCTCCTTCACATAATACATTTATTTATACTCATTCACAAGTTTAAAAAGTTCTTAACAAAGCAGGTAAAATTACCAAAAATGTCATCAAAACACACTATTGTCCGAAACAAATACAAACAAAGTACACAGTTTGATATGCATGTAAGCTGTGAAATTTGAATATCTATTCATGCACGTTTCTCGAGAGCATAAACTGCGGGTATAACTTTTTATTATCGAGCGAACTTGAGGTATTGACCGAGTGGCCTCAAGTAGCCTACACTGAACTAACAGCTGAATACCCGTCTAACGAATCTGGATTAGACGATCAGCTTCGTACTAGCCTTATGTCTGCCCAATCAGCGTATCTCTCCAGCATCTTCACCTCGTTTTCCACATTTCTTGCGGAGCGAAGTGTTGTTGGCTCAGCTGCACACGAAGCTACACTCGCGCTCGCAGCAGTGATCGAACATAAAACCGATTGGAGCAATTGGGATTTACAGCGCTTAGCTACATTCTGGCAATCAACTGCTGGAACACCGCATGCAACTGAAGCACAAGCCCTCGTCACTGCATTTGTCCGAAGGTATCCCCCTACCCAGATCAACGTCTTTTTGCATGAGTTTTGCTTAGCACTCAAAGTGAATGGCTGCTCACATTCAACGGTTAAGAATTACCGCAGTGACATCAATCAATTTGCTCAGTTTGCAGAAACACACGAGATTTCCCAACTCATCACAAAACCCAAAGTGCTTGATTTCTTGAGGCAACAACGAGAAGCAGGCCTTAAGCACTCGAGTATTCGCCGAAAACTTGTCAGCGTTCAGCAATTTGGGCTCTGGACGGCTAGCCAGGGCGTACTTCCCCAACCCCAGTGGTTTGCTGAGCTATTTTCTGCTCTCGAGAGGGCTGAACCACTCGAGGTGTTAGACGCTCCAGCCAGTAGCCCAAAATCGACAGATTCTACAACAGCTAGAGTTACGACCATTGCCTCTGTGCCCGTAAGAGCGACACAGCTCACTACCCACACACTCGAGAATACCGAGCGTTCCCCTATGGACCATCAGGAGCGTACAGCTCAACTGCAGTCATCGCTGACCAGAGTAGCCCGCAAACACTTAGGTAATCGCAATCTACAGGGCGGAAAGAGTGCAGCTAGCTGGGCACTCACCGCCCTTGTCCTGTTAGTTAGCTTTATCGGTATCGGTTTCTTTGGGTATCAACAGTTTCTCCTTCGCGTCGCCACTCCGTTTGCTTACCCCACTACGCCAACCAGACCCAATCGACAACTTTCATTCCAAGGACGTCTGACTGATACCGCACAAAACCCGATTACAAGTGCTACCGACATGCGCTTCTACCTGTACGACTCTGGACCTACCACCGGAAGTGGCACGCAGTTGTGGGACTCTGGCACATGTAGTGTCACTCCAGACCAAGATGGTATTTTCTCGGTAGGCTTGGGAGATGACTGTGGAACAGAAATTACCGAAGATGTGTTCAGCGAAAACTCAAATGTCTGGTTAGAAGTCGAGATAGATTCAGAAACACTAGACCCTCGCCAAGCAATACAAACTGTGCCCTACGCCCTGAACTCAGAAACCCTTCAGGGGTACCCAATCGATGCGTCTGGGGCTGCCACCATCAACACAGTGGTGACCATGAATGAGGGCGGCGAGATTGTACTTGGTGAAGTTTCGCCTACTATTCGGTCAGTTTCTGGTACGTTTTCTTTAGAGGCGCAAACTTTATCACTTGAGACCTCTTCGGGTTCTAATGGGGACATTATCTTGAGCCCAGATGGCACCGGTCAAGTTGAGATCAATGCAGATACCGTGATTGATGGCTACTTGTATGCGCCAGGTGCAACCCTGAGCGCTACCTACGCCGGCGGCACTGCCCTGATCGCCAAAGGTGGACCAAGTGGCACTGCTAATATTCAAGAGTGGCAGAATAGTGCTGGTACTGCGCTGACAGTGGTGGATGAGAGTGGGAATGTGGGGATTGGAACGAGCAATCCAACTGAGCAACTTACAATCAACGGTGATATTAATTTTTCGAACAATTCTTTGAGTCTGATATACAATAACAACGCTGCTGGAAATCTAAAGCTGCAAGTAGCTCAAGATGGTGGGGGCGGATCTACACTGCACCTGAACGGCAACCAAATGGATTTTGGTTCGCATACTGGTGTTTTTAATTATTACCGAGTTAGAACAGCAAGCACATCTTCTCCAGGATATCGTGCAGAAATTGGTATTAGTCATAGCTATTTGAATTGGTCTGCAATTAATGGGTCTACTGCAGCTTTTTCGTTTACTGGAAATCTTGGTATTAACTCTACTGCACCAACACAGCAACTTGATGTTTCTGGCAACTTCAAGCTCTCCGGCACGACCACCCTTAACTCCCTCACCTACACTTGGCCAGCTTCTCAAACAAATGGGTATGTTTTGTCTACAAATGGTAGTGGCACGTTAAGCTGGTCTGATCCCGCTGTTTTATCGGGTGGAACAAATTTGTGGGATACAACCAACGGTGCTTTGTATCCCAAGAACTCTACACTGGATTTGCTTGTTGGGGGTACAGCTACTAGCT
>CAZBTU010000027.1:0-13151 GCA_964494905.1 uncultured Pseudomonadales bacterium
CATGCACACTGGATGGCAAACCTGTATGGATCAAGTGTCGAAAAGGACATTGTTGACTACAGCAAGATGTTCAGTGACCCAGACTTTATGCCTGATGAGCTCAAGATCTACCCTTGCTCTCTCATTGCTAGTGCAGAGCTGATGCAACACTACAAAGATGGGAGTTGGCAACCGTATACTCACGATGAGCTACTGCATGTGGTGACTGAGTGTATTAAGCAAACACCTGAGTATTGTCGACTTACCCGTGTCATTCGCGATATCCCATCAACCGACATTGTAGTCGGAAACAAGTTGACTAACTTTCGTCAGGTAGCTGAGCGATCGTTAGCTGAAGCTGGTGAACAATCAAAAGATATCCGTGCTCGGGAAATTCGCCGAGAGCTTTTTGATGAGCAGGCACTGAAACTCCAGGTGTATGAATACAGTACAAGTGTGAGCACCGAGTTGTTTCTACAGTTTGTGAGTGGTCACCAATCAGGAGAAAAAAAACAAGATCGACTCGTGGGATTCTTGCGTTTGTGTCTACCGACCAGGCAAAGTTTCATCGACGAGTTAGCAGACTCTGCTGTTATTAGAGAAGTACACGTATATGGTGTAGCTACACAGATTGGAAAACGCCAGCGCAGCGCGGCTCAGCATCAAGGAATTGGGACGAGGCTTATAGAACAGGCAGAGCTATTGGCGGCACAGAGAGGATTTAAGCAACTTGCCGTCATCTCAGCCGTGGGCACAAGAAACTACTATCGAAAACGTGGGTTCAGTGATGGAGTGCTCTATCAGTCCAAGATGTTGAACGAGTGATCAAGGCAGAAGTAAACAGAAGTTAATTGGGACGCTTTTCTTCCTCGATGTCATTCTTCTCAGCATCCATCTCAAAACGCTCTCGGGTGAATGCAATTTTTCGTTTTATGACTGCTTCTACATCAATGTTTAGTTCGATTCCTAAAAGAATCAATGAGCCGAGTACGTCCGCAAACTCATCTTCGACGTTTTGTTCGCTGAACTTAGCGATCTTGCTGTTTCGCTGTAGGTTCATGCTCGTAAGTATTTCATCGGAGAACTCGCCCAATTCTTCAACAATCTTCATAACTCGGGCAAAAACGCGTTGCTGACTATCTTTCAGGGGCCATTTTTCTTGTAAAAAAGTGCTTATTTCACGATAGTCATCAACAAGTTGAGTAATTGTCATAGTATGGCATTATACCGTATCGAGGGGCAATTGTGCTCGGTCATCATCTGCCTTAAATGCAAAAAACTCCCACCACTGCTCTACCCAACCCTTGCCAAAACCCGGAAGGCGAACACAATCTTCTTTTTTTGTTGGGTTCATCAGAGCTAACCAACAAAGCTGTTTGTCAGTGGCAATCGCTCTGTTCGGTAGATGTTGTTGCTCAGACAGTGATTCACGTTTTTTGAGGAGAGCTGCGAGAGTTTGTTTTTCTTGGTCATCAATTCCAAACAAAAGTGAGTGTGGAGTGTATAAACCAATACAGTTTGAACAGTGGTTTTCACAATTTGAGCCATTTTCTGAGAAGTAGTCCAAAATTAGACGATGTAAGCAGTTTTTACTGACTGCATACTTGGCTATTTCTTTGAGTTTTTGTTCAGAAACACGTATGTGAGCTTGGTTGCTGCCCGTTTGTATCAGTCTTGTCTGAATCTCGATGTCATGACCTGTGGATAAAAGGTAACATTGGCTTTGCAGCTGGTCACGGCCAGCGCGTCCAATCTCTTGATAATAGTTCTCAATATTGGCTGGCAGTTGGTAATGTATGACAAAACGAACATTTGGTTTGTCTACTCCCATCCCAAATGCAGTCGTTGCTACAATCAGTTGCTGGTTACCGTTCACAAATTGTTCTTGCACGTTTGTGCGTTCTTGTGCTGACAAACCAGCGTGATATGGTTTTGCTGCTAATGAGGGAAAGAATAACTGAATTCTTTCGCACAGCTCCTCCGTCATATTTCGAGTAGTGGCATAGATAATGCCTGGTTCATTTTGGTGGTGTTTGAGGAGGCGAAACAGTGCCAAGTCACGCTCCGTTGAGCAAGTGCATGGATAAGAGTTGATAGTAAGGTTTGGTCTGTGAAAACTTTGTGAAAAGCGTAGAGGTTCAGACATACCCAGTGACTCGACTATGTCGTCTGCAACGGTAGGAGTAGCAGTGGCCGTGAAAGCTGCTATGGAGACACGTTGTGGTAGCTTTTTTATGAATGAGTAGATTGAGCGATACGAGGGACGGAATTGATGGCCCCAGGTGCTAATACAATGGGCTTCATCAACGACTAAGAAATTAATTGGGACTGCTTTGATGGTATTTTGGAATGAGTTTGACTGCAGTCGCTCTGGAGCCACATACAAAAACTTCAGTCTGCCCTGCTGCAGTTGGTATAAAACTTGTTGTCTTTGGATGTCAGTTTGAGTGCTGCTTAAATATGCAGCGGCAATATTTCGTCTCAGCAAACCTGTTACTTGGTCCTGCATGAGTGATATAAGTGGAGAAATAACGAGTGTCGTACCGTCCATCATGACGCCTGGTACTTGGTAACACAGTGACTTTCCGGCGCCAGTTGGCAAAATTGCTAAAACGCTTTTTTTTGCCAACAGTGCTGAAATAATTTCCTGTTGGCCGGGCCTGAATTTCTTATGACCGAAAGTTGACTGAAGTACTTTTTTTGGTGTTGTCACATCATGAGTGTAGTAGAAGACTGGAACACGGAGCGTAGCGGCAGTATTTTTGCTACTACGGATGTACGCACTTTCAGATTCATTAAATGCATGATATATAATACGGCTGATTGCAAGTGTCTCATTGCTTTTGGGACTGCGCATGAAACCCATGAAAGAGAAATTCAACCTCAGAAAATTTTTTGTAGATGCTAGCGAGACGCTTTGGCGGTTGAAGTTGTACGCCGAAACCGAACCACTTTTCGTTCAGCATGCACTTAAGAATAAATTGAAAACAACTCCTGCAGAACGTGAAAAAGCGAGTGAGATGGTTGGGCAGTTTGCTGCAGAGATCTTTGATTTTTTCTCTGACAACTTAGTCCAAAAACTGCAACCACTGAGTCCATCACTTGCACAAATTAATGTCTTTGATTTTTTTCTGGAAAATTTTAAAGCAAAAAAAGTACAAGAGTTCGATGTTCAGTTGCGATCAGGGTTGGGAGATGCCCCATATGTATCAAAACAGTTTCAGGCTCTATATCAAGAGCTCAGTGCAGCCCATATCGCAGATATTTCTGCCGTCGCTATAACGGAGTATGGAGTCCACCCAAATTTTCCACATGCCATGGCTGTTGAGGGACATCATAAGCTAGATAAGGCAGATCGTTTGGACTTTATTACCTTTCCCACTCGTCTAGAATCTACAGCACAAGCTATTGAGTTCTTGGGGGTATTGAACACGAAACCTCAGGATCAGGTAAAAGCACAAGTTTATGATCAGGGCAAACGACTGATCATTCATCGTACTGAGCAAACTGCACAAGAAGAAGTTGTGACAACCTTGCAGTATTTCTTGATTGGGGCTTATGAGGGATTAACCACACAGAGAGATTATTGGGTGTATGGCATGAATGGTAGCGAGCATAAAAAACATGTGGTCAGAGCTCGGGATGGTGTGGCCGTAGCGGTGGCGCAAGCAGCTTAAACACGCGCATTTTATTTTTTATACGTTTTGTTTTGGAGTTTTTTGGGAAGTAATGACTGATTTTTTGAAGGATACATCTCGTAGTTCTTACCATATCCGAGTTCTTTCATGAGTTGCGTCGGTGCGTTTCTAAGCTCGAGTGGGATTGGCAAGTTGCCGAATTTTTTTACGTCACTGAGTGCTGCGAAGTATGCATCATATGCCGAACGGTTTTTTTGTGCTTGAGCCAAGTAAGCGGCACCATGGGCCAAGTTAATTTGTGCCTCTGGATATCCGATTTTTGTTACAGCTTCAAACACAGCGTTGGCAACTACGAGCGCTGTGGGTTGGGCGAGCCCAATGTCTTCTGATGCAAAAATAACCATTCGCCTCGCAATAAATTTTGGGTCTTCCCCACTTTCGACCATTCTGGCCAGGTAATACAGAGCTGCGTCGATGTTTGAAGCGCGCATTGACTTAATAAAGGCACTAATGGTGTCATAGTGCTCATCGCCTTTTTTATCGTAACGAAGTTGGTTTGATTGAGCGGTTTCTTGAAGTTTTTCTACACTTAATTCTTGGTACAGTAGATGTGTTTGCTCCATCAAATTAAGAAGTTTCCGTGCATCACCAGCGGCATATTGTTGAAGCCAATCGAGTGAATCTTCTGAAAGGATCAATTGTGGGTTTAGAAGCTTCACAGCACGAGCGCAGATTATGGTGAGTTCATCTGGTGAGAGCGGTTTGAGGGTGAAAACTTTACTTCTCGATAGTAACGCAGAGATGACTTCAAAACTAGGATTTTCGGTAGTTGCACCTATCAATATAATGGTGCTGTTTTCGACATGGGGTAAAAGATAATCCTGTTGTGCTTTATTGAAGCGATGAATTTCGTCGAGAAACAAAACTGGTGCCACATGACTCTCTTGTAACCCTCTCTGTCGCTTTGTGCTTTCTATTATAGTTTTAATGTCAGCTTTCCCAGCACTGACCGCCGAGAGCTCGAAAAACTCTCTGTCGCTTGCCTGTGCAAACATACGGGCCAGTGTTGTTTTGCCAACACCAGGAGGGCCCCAGAAAATCATGGAGAAAACTTTTTTTTGCTCAATAGCAACGCGTAGTGGTTTGCCAACACCAATCAAATGTAGCTGGCCAACATACTCGGCCAATGTGGTTGGTCGCAAACGAGTCGCAAGAGTGCCCATAGACATCATTAAACCCGAAAATAACCCCGATCGCAATGGGAGAAAAACCACGGTGAAGTCACTACTCCTAGGCTCTTAGCTGCAAGACACAGTCTTTTTCCATTAGGCACACGCTTGCAAAAACTTATCCTTAAGTTGTTCGGTCACGTCTATTTGGACAATCCCGCTGTTGGGTTGGCCATAAAAAATGTTTGTACCGAGTGGAGCCAAAAGCACCAGGCCAACCGTAGCTAGGTCTTCCTCTCCGCTCACCAGGACGTGAGCTGTTTTATCGGGAAAAATCCCATTCTTCCAAAAATTATTTTGTGACGCAATCAACTCATATAGATTATTCACAAGCTCACTACTTAAGTTCCCAGAGTGGTTGGTTACTCGGTGAGTTATTGCTGGCAGACTGGTGCTTGATAAGATGTATGGTTTGCGTTTAGTCAGACGGTCGAACCAAGCGGCATGGTATTGCCAGCCTTGTCCTAGAAAGGTTTCCAAACAGACGTCACCGACAACATACCTCAAAACTTTAGCAGTTTTATCCAGTGACGAGATGAGTGGTCCCTGTGGTTGATTGAAGAATATTCGACCAGAGCTCGACAGTTCGACTCCCTCTCTTAGTAATCTGATATATGATTTACCGCTGCGATCAATGTTGCCTCTTCGTATTGCAGTTGATGTGATGACGTTTCCCTCCTCGTCAAGGATTAACGAGAAAACAAAAGTGGGTAAAGGCTGGAGTTTTATTTGTTGTCGTTTCATATTGATTAAACTACCTCCGGCGACAGTTTCCTGCGTCACAACTAATGCATCAATGCGAGGATCAGAAACAGTTGGGCCGTAGATGTCAGTTAACTGAGCAATCTCGACTGGAATATTATTGTTTTCACAAAAGTTTTTCACGTTTTTAGATCGAGTAGAAAAAGGTTCGATAAGGTGGGCAAATTCTTTGTGTGTGGTCATCAATTGGTGTGTTACGCCAATCACAAGGCGCTCACCGTATTGTGAGGCAAATCGCAAGAATTCCTGATGACCTTTGTGAAAATGGTCAAAAGTTCCACCTAGACCAACACATTGAAAGCGTTTCATGGACATACTTTAGTCAGCAATTTGCAACTGGTTATTAATTCGTACGATTAATTTTTCCTTGATGAGCTGGTTGAGCGCCTCTGGGAAGTGCAAAGGATTTCCAGCAATATGAGCGGCAACGCTATCAAGTGGCTGTGGGGATTTATGAGCGAGCATTTTTATGATCTCTCCTCTCACCTGACGCAGTGAGCCTTGGAATCGGGATTGACGATGGTACGTTTTGCTTCTTGAGTTCGGATTGGGCAGAATTTTTTTTAGGTAGGAACCATAATCCATGAGCGCCCAGAACCATTCTCGCGGAGCGCTCTTTTCTAGTGTCAAACCTACAAGTTTCAAGACAGCTGCATCGGGAACGTCATTTTCTTCAGGGAAAAAGTGGTGCAAAAAGACTGTTCGGATGTTCGTCTCAATCATTGGTGTGGGGATGTTAAACGCAAAGTTGCACAGTGCTCCAGCAGTGTAGGAACCAATGCCTGGTAGTGTTTGCAGGGTTTTGTCGTTTTGTGGAAATACTCCAGAGAAGTTTCTAATAAGCTCTTGTGCGGTAGCTTGCAGATAGCGAGCTCGGCGATTATAGCCGAGACCTTGCCAACAGGACAAAACAGCCTGCAAAGGTGCGGTGGACAGCGTTGATAGCGTCGGAAAGGTGTGTATAAAGTTATTGTACAGTGGTATCACTCGTTCAACCTGTGTTTGTTGAAGCATCACTTCAGAAACCAAGATGTGATACGGATTAGTGGTCTGTCTCCAGGGGAGCTCCACTCTACCATGATGACGAAACCAGCGGGTAATGTATCGTGCAAAAGCTTTGCTATCTTTGGGGTGCATTCAGACTTTAACAACTCAAATGGCTCGTAATACTAGACACCCCCAGTGTACCATGGGTACACCGGGGGTGTTTTGTTAACTCACATTCAGTGAGCTAACCAATCCGTGTTACGAATTAGTTGTTGTAACCACCTTGGCGGCCGTTACGATCGTTGTTACGATCAAAACTTCTGCGTGGAGCATCAGTTTTTGGGCGAGCTTCGTTTACAACGAGGTCGCGACCTTGATAGTCTTTGCCGTGAAGTTCTCGGATAGCTGCTTGAGCTGCATCCGCGTTTTCGTATTCGACAAAGGCAAAGCCTTTAGGACGGCCACTGAAACGATCAGTGACTAAGTGTACAGAAGTGAGTGGACCGAACTGACCGAACAGTTCTTCCAAGTCACTCTGAGAGGCGGCAAACGGTAAATTGCCGACAAATAATTTGTTGGGGGTTGTCATACGACTGGCCCTTTTTTTCCGATGTTCTAGCAAGACATCAGTGAACTACTATACAGGGCACAGGTCTATTAGGGACTCTAAAGAACAGGCCAGCTAGAACTCACATTATACCATATTTTTCAAGCTGCAACTATGAATCTATGATTTTAGTTAAATTTGCCTCATACATCAGCCATCAGCTACTTCTGTACTGTGTGGTGGACAACAAGCCACACAAACTTGTTATTCGCATCAAAGTGTACTAAGATCAGGCTTAGTATTTCAAGAAAAGGTCTGTGTATGGAAGATTTACCCTCATCAAAGCTCCGCGCAGGTACGCCAGATCAGTACTCATTTTCATCTGATATCGGTGACAGACAACTTCAGGAACAAAACCAACGAGTTGATAAGCAAACCTTAAAGCTCCGTTTCTCTGATGCGGAAAGAGAAAGCTGGGCTAGAAAACTTGCAGGGGCTCAAACAATTGCAGAGCAGAGGCGTCAGCTCATTACTCTGTTGCGGTTTTATTCCTATGATGAGATAACTCCTTTAATTCAGCCAATTTTTGCTCCATCACGGGTTGGTTGGACTGTTGAAAGTATTCAAATTGGCAAGGATGTGAATAAAATCTCAAACGAGGTAGTGGGCGAAGCACAACGACGTGGGTTTTTTCCCAAACTGCTAGACGCAATGGTGGATGTTCCGAGCATGGAGAGTGAGTTTGGAGTCATGATTAAGTTCATGATGTACTAGGTTATTGAGCAGGTTACTGGTAGATGAAAAGCGCTGCAAAACAATACACAACTCTCGGAGAGTTTTATAAGAATGCTAAGGGAGTCTGCCCTACCTCAGCTATCAGTGCTTTTGCGATGACCGTTGCATAGATTCTTCTTGAACGCGTATCGAAGTCACCGGTTATTGGGTCTCTCTCTGGGAGGAATTGATACACATAGTCCACAATTTCTTCTGCCATTGTTGTTATTTCACTATCAGCTTTGCCCATAGTTCCCCCGGTGTGAAACTCAGTGGCACCAATGTGTTTTTCAAGATTGCTGGCAGTAATCAGAGCTATGTCGGACAGTGTGAGATTTTGTCCCCTCAAGTTCTTAGTTTTTTCTCTTGCAAATTTTTGTCGTAACACACGCATATGTTGAAAGATATGGTTTTTTATTGCACCTCTGTTCTCGTCAGTCAAAATTTGATCAAAAAGCCCGAATACAGCTAGAGGATCAAGGCTTCTTTCGATGGGCGCGTATGTGATAGGTTCTTTATTGTTCATTCAGCTAGTATAGTCTGTTACAATCACGCCTAGTCTATCCGACAATGTCATTTTAGTAAACAGTAAGCAAAATGAGAAAGATTTATGCAAGAGAGAGATATAAAACAATCTGGATACTCGCACCCTAACTTTTGGCCTGATTTTCTCGAACTTCCTATCGAGGAACAGAAACGATTTTTTGATGATCAGAAGCCAGACGCTGCAATTTTTGGTGTCTTCATTGAGGCGCTTTTGCATGAGATTGGACCGCTCACTCTAGCTAATCACTTTGACATTATCTCTAATTGGATTGAGCATGTTGCACCTACCGTTTACGCTGAGTGGGAAGGTTTAGCAGCGCTTGAGAGACATTTGAGTGTCTCTACTCACAGTTCAAGGTCAGCGAACGAGGAGCTTATTTATAGGTTGTACGAAGATGCGCAGTTAGTCAGAACAGAAGAGGTTGTCCGATAGGTCAGATTCGAACTCAGGTGTGTAGGGCCTAAAGAAAAAACAAAAGACAAATATAAAACCCCGCATTTCGCGGGGTTTTTTTGTGGTTGTGTGTAGTTTCTTAGGGGGATGAGGATACTACCTTTGCATTAGACAGCAGTTGTCCATGAAGAACAACAGCTGCTCCGTATCCGGTGGTTTTTTGTTGAACCACACACTCATATAACTCGGGCAGATAGTTGACGACAACTGGTTCTTCTGTAAACGACAAGGTACACAATGCCATATTCTGATTTTGGTACCGGAGCGCAAACAGTGGTTTGTTTGCCAATTGTTGTTCTTGCACAAATATCAGGTTATACATTTCCCCAGTCTGGAGGGTTACTGTGTACATTGCTCCCGGTATGAGCACAATCTCCATCTCTCCAGAGAATTGGTCATGTATGATGACGGGTTTTTGTTCACTCGTTGGATTGAGCAGAGAGATATACAACACGATCAGGAGTACAACAGAAATCAGACTAAGGATAACCTTTGGTCGGCTCGGGGGTAGCCTGAAAAGCAGCAGAAGAAACATCGATCACCTCTTATTGGGTTGACTTGTTGCGATACTAACTATGTTAGTTTTAGGTACTCATGACTAACTTTGTTGGTATAGATCAACGTAAAGAAACTATGACACACTATTAAAGTGCTATTTCATTGTTTTGCACTGGCTTTTGGAGTGCTGAATGAAAGTGGCCAAGGGATTATACACTGGTATTGGCTTGTGGTTTGCCAGTAGCTATCCATTCAGGAAGTTTTTGTATCAGTGTCCAGTTTTTACTTGTGTTGTAGTCGGTGCCAGGCAAACTCTTTCCATAGCTATTGCCTATGATAAGTGCCTGACTAAATATAGAATGTTTGCTAATTTCTGCAATGATAGCCTTGCCCTCCCTGCCCTCATGCTCCCCTGGGGAGAGGTTTCCGTCAACTACGAACGCCAAAATATTGAGCGCTTGTTCTGGAGACGTTGCAACCTGTTCCGCCAAGAAGTCAAGTGCTTCTCTAAAGGTAACAAGCACGGTAACGTTATACTCCTGAAGTATCTTAGACATCATCCTGGTGATTTGAGCATCATCTTCAAAGATTACAACGGTTTTGGATTCGGGTGTGTGGTTCATATGTGTTTATTTTACTGCATGTGTCTACACCCAGCATATAGAACTTGGCTTCGCGCCGAACCAGGAGTGCATTTTGATATGGTCAGAGTATAATAGTGCTATGCAACCACACTCTATTTGCGCCATCATGCTCAGCCACTATATTTGGAACTCTGCTGACAGAAATGAAATTACCGGTGGTCAGATTGCAATTGAGTATCGTAGTAGGCATGATTTAACACTGAATAAATACTACAAGTTTGACCGAGTAGAACTGAGTTCTGATAGAACAGAGATAAAGGCGTACTTCAGTCACATGCAAGGGAGTACAGCGTGTGAAGTGAAGGCCATACGTAGTTCGATGAGCGAAGGGTCACGAGTCGACCTCTATCACAGCGAGCAGCACGCTTCGGGCCTGAGAGAAGAATATAATTTGTACAAGAATCAGCTGTCTGGCTCCCACAGGAATAGTTTGAAGTACAGAAACTTTTCTGCGCGAATGGACAGAAGAGAAGATATGAGATTCGTTTCTGAGGTGCGGTTGGTTTTTAACAACGAGAAATTCAAAGAGACCACGTACAACGTGCGGATGGTCAACGTGTACGAAAAGAAGTCATAGGAAAATTGATAGGTTCAAATGACGGAAAGTGAATTTGCATCTCGATCTGGGCGGAAGTATAGTGAACTACCTTTTGGTTTCCAATCAGAGGCGGAGTTTATCCGAGCGGCTGAACAGTACAGAGTGGAAGTGCAGTCAGATTTAGACAGCTTAACACCAGAAGATTTGAAGAATAGCAGTGAGAGGCTCAGAGAAGTCTTGAGTGCTTTAGCACTTCGTTGCCAGGAAGAAATGGCTAATCTGGAAACGTGGTTGCAAAATCCGACGCTGTTCTATCAGTTTGTTTCTTCAATTTACTCTAGGCTTATTGAGCTAGAGGTATCAGGAAAAGACGAGACGGAAATAGCCCTCGCCTTTCTTGAAGATCACAGTGAGCTTGACCAAATACTAGCGATTGGTAGGTTCCTTGAGCATGGTATGGGACAGATATGGGGCTATCGTTTTGCACAAATACTTTTTGCGGTCAGGGTTCGGCAATAATCGACAACAACTTATTGAAACAATTTCTCTTCGAGCTTTCTTATTTCCGCTCTTGCACTCTCTATTTGAGCATCAACGATGGGTGGTAGAGTGCCTATCTGCTCTAATCTCTGTTTCTCTGCTGTGGCATGGGCTAAATTAAGGAGATGTATTTCGAGAGCGTTCTGCATTTGTGTTCTACTGCTTTCATCTAAGTCAGGCCTGAAGGATTTTCCGGCCATATCAATCTCGACTGGAGTGATTATGTACTTTTGAGGTAACCCAGCTTTTCTATAGATGGCATTAATCGCTGATTGTTCTGTTCTGAGTGTGTTCATCAGATGCACTGGCACATATTGGCCAGACTCTTGGAGGAATTGTATGCCTCTTTGTGTGTGTTCGAGGTTCCCTGAGTGGATTGCTAGTAAACTTTTTTCGCGTTGTCCTAATGCTTTAGTTTCTTGATCATTAAGTTCTGGCATTTTGGATCCTTTACTATTCTCACATACTCTAGCATACAAACACTAATCTTTAGAACGCCCACAGAATAATGGCCGATTAGTCTGGTTGAAAGCCCGTTTCACTCCTCTGCTCTTATGGCACTATTTAAAAGTAAAAGTAGTCGACTAGGCCTGATCGGTTTGGTGATGTAAAAATCGACCAATTCTTCGACAGCTGGGTGCTTCACATTAGTCTCTAGACCGATAAGGATGTTGGAAAACTGTTGTTTAACATCCGTAAGCAACGGTTTCATACCAGCCATGGGATTATGTGTACCACAGTGTAAAACCAAAGCATCTTTGCCAACACAGCCTTTGAGTACGCTTTCATCTGCAAGTGAAGTGAGTAAGGTTATGGCGTAGCCGTTTCTAGAAAGAAATACAAACGATGAAGCCCAAATTCCTATGTGTTCAGCATCTGCCCATAAAATATGTCTTTCTTTCATGCCGGCTATTATACAATCAATATCATGAATGAAAACGAACGGCCATCTCAACACAGAATCAATAGAATTAATTCTTAATACAGATCTTTTTTGGCCGCACATGAGTTATAAATCCTATAACAATTGACTGTGTCGATGTATTTTGATATCATCCTTGATTCGTAGCAGTCTGGCCAGAATGGTTCTGGTGATGACGGCACGCGCCCTTTCAAATCCAAATCAGTAATGGAGGTATGTATCGTGGTTGAGCAAAAGACGTATGTTGAATTCTCCTTTTGTGGAGCGGTTGTGGATGAAGTTTTGAGTTTTGAGGTTGAGTCACGCGACATCGGGTCGTTACGGGTCCCTGACGGTGCGTTCGGGTTCCAGTTTTTCGACCAGCTAAGTACAATGGTAGGTAAGGTTGAGCTGGTCAGCGGACGACTGAATAAATCTCCAATGCACTACTACGGTGGTCGCGTTATGACACTTGAAGAAGTTCGTGCCGAAATGCCTGAGGAACGCATCCTTATTCTCAACATGGAATGCAACGGATATGACCGTGTCATCCAGTGTCGTTATGGGAACTTCAAGCCATTTGATGCTGATGATGTCTACGTTGAAGCTAGCTAAGCAACTCATCAACTGACTACTGGATTAAACCCTTCGGTGACTACCGAAGGGTTTTTTGTGAGGAAATTTGTTCGAGAATGCAAGCCAAGTGGGTCTGTGAGGCATGCATTTACAAATAAATTTTTTTTGCAGTACAATCGGTTCTTATTTAGTAAATATCAGAATGGTTTTATGGGTGAGGTTTCTAATGTTGAAGGAATGCAGGTTATAAAAATGTATGATGGTTTTGAAGGAGGATGGTTCGATGTATTTGGGCCAGCCTTGATTGCAGAAATAGAGAAAGAATGGGATAAGTTAACAAAAAATGGAACTGAGATGGTAGAGTACGACAGAAATGGCTATTATGCTAAGTTTCCTGCTGATACCAAAATGGCCTTTGATCTGCATGACATGTTTGCAGAGTAGAGCTTGTGGTAAGGATTTCTAATTTGTCAGGGAGACAGAACTCTCCCCTCCGGGGATTAGCCAGGCGCTTCGTAGAGCAACTATTTCAATACGT
>CAZBTU010000028.1:0-9215 GCA_964494905.1 uncultured Pseudomonadales bacterium
TAGATTCTTCCATATGTGTTTGTATCTAATTGTTAGTAGTATGGATTTCAGTATAGCAGGAGCCGAATACTACGAAAATAGCTCCGGAACATTTGTCCGGAGCTATTGGATTACACGCTTGAAATCATGAGTGTAACAGTCGATGGGCGGCTAAGTATTGGGCAGGCAGTCGCACATATGCCGTCTCTGCATCTTTGCGGTTAAACAAATACATTACAGCCCTGTGAAAGATCGTCAAGATAGGTGAGGGACTGTCTTCTTCGCTCGACAGCTCATCAAAGAGTTCTGTGACATGTGAGGGCATGTTGACAAGAGCGAAGTAGTCTTCGGCATACCAGCTTTGATCTTGCCACTCCTTGAGTTGGGTTAACTTGGTGAGCCAGTGGAAGTAGCCCCAATAGGCCAGGGTGGGGTCAGATGCGGCGGTTAACACCAGGATAGTGTAAAACTCGACTTCATCTTCACGCATGTATCCCCTCGAGTGAAAAGCTTCGTGAGGGATTGCTACCCATAGTCTGGCCTCGTGTACAACTATTTCAGAAAAAAGTGGGTTGTACATGGCCGCAGCGTTGCTAGTTCGCAGCAGCTGGTGAGAAAATAGTGAACTCTTGGGTCTCTGCGTTGAGTGAAAATCATAACCGAGCTGTTGTACGGTAAATTGATGAACAGCAGCAATACTCTGCCGGGTGTAATCAGCGAAACTAAGTGCCGGTGGTGGTAGTGCTTTGAGTTTATCGGCCACATACATAATCTCAGAATCGATATCAATTGCGAAGTTTTTTGCTTCAGCAACCCCGAATGTGCTCAGGTGCGAGGTTCGGTAGTAGTTGAGGGAAAAAATGCACACGATCCAGAACAAGAGAGCTATCACAACTCCAGCCTGAACCACATCACCAGTAGTGAGTGGCCCCGGGTGCTGAATTTGCACAGTGATGGTACTCAAGTCTCTGAGTGTGGCATAGATGCCATACCCGAGAAGGGCTAGTATGAAAATTGGGGACAGAAATGTCCAAAGTAACACGTCACTCAGCGCAAACGAGGTTGCATCCGAGATTTTTGACATTAGTGAGGCATACCGAGTGAATATGACCCGGTGATTCCAGTCAGCGAGCTTAGTAAGCATGCTTTTCTCCTGTAAAATGGGACTTTCAAGCGTGTTAAAGATCAAACAAGAGCACTCGCGTTTGAGTACTGTTGCTGCTGGGAGTATATCATCCCCCTCGAGAATAGTGGCAAAAACTTGACATATCTATCCTATAATATTATAATGATGTTGCTTACTTTTTTGTTCTTTAAAAGATTGTTTGTTGGCTCGTTTGTGGTGTTTCATGCGTGAAGCAAGACGTCAGAAATGAGCCAATGAGCTCAAAAAATTCCAAATTCTGATTGCGAGGTGGCTATAATGAGTCTGATTAAAAGTCTGCTGTGTCAAACCTGTGGACAACGCGTGGAACAATCTGATAACTTTTGTCGCAACTGCGGCATCAAGCTGCAATATGTGCAGGTCCAAACGACCTTTGAACAATGGGCAGTTTTCTTCCCATGGTATGGCTATTGGGCCAGCTCTGGGCGTTCTTTTGATTCGCCCGATGAAGCTGCTCAGTGGGCGTACAAATACTATTTTACCGAGCCGACAATTGAGGACTTGACCAAGAAGCAAGTCTTTGTCTGTAAGGTGACTGAGAAAAGTCAACGCGAGGGAGGTGTCATGATCTACTCCAAGCAAAAAATCAAACCATTCTTTCCCATCGGGTCTGACCCGAGGGGGTATGAATTGGGCCCTGATGAGGGGCCGGATTTTATGGAAACCACCAACTTGGAAGGTGGCTTTCGCGGCTAATTACCGCTAATTTTTGAGCAATTGGTTATCTGAATCTAATGCCTGGGCTCCGCCCAGGCATTTTTCTTTAATGATTTACAAGTAGTTTGTTATAATAGTCCTATAATTTTGAAATGCATCGATCTTTAACACTTTCTTGTTGGCTCAGCTCTGGTTGCATATTCATTGCTGCTAGACCTGAGCCAATATGCTCATATCTCATCTCACATTTTGGAGTAAACCAATGGACACATGTGTAAACTGCGAATTAGAAGTAGAAGATGCCTTCAACTTTTGTCCGAATTGCGGAAGCGCGTTGCGAAAAGAAACAGCGTATCCGCAATACTTAGTGTTGTATAAACTTGGCGGTAACTGGACGACCTCTACAGTTCCGCGAGACAATCTGCAACAGGCAGCTCTGTTTGCCGTAAACACTCATCTGAAGCCAAAATACGGCCAGCCGTTGAGTGAGGCCTACATCGGAAAGATCGAGCAATCACCCAGATTTGTTGATGCAGACACCTTGCAGTACGCATTGACGATGTTCTGGGAGGTGGTTTTGACTTCCGAGGGCACAAACAGAGCATACCTGCTTGTTCCTATTCAGGGTCCCAACACCGTTTTTATCTCTCTACTCGAAGAGCAAGGGTAGTCAGAGATAGCCGGTAACTATTGAGCAATTGGTACACATTAAGTGCCTCTGGCAATCGCCACAGGCACTTTTTTTTGGTTTTTTTTGACTTCTGGTATATATCTGCAGGTTTGTAATTACTCGGTAGGCTTCGGTTTACAACAGCAGGAGCAGAGCAGCGCCAATACCGAGGGTTACTAACCCTGCTTTCAGCCAGTTGACCCAATCCCAAGCGCCTGTTTGTGGCAGCTCAATTGGGAGCTCAGGCTGTGGCTGATCTGGTGGTGGTACATAGGCAACTTGTGGGGCATTGCAGGTATCGCTGTTCACGTACTCTTCTAGGCGACAGCGGTTGCTGCCATCGGCAGTGGTGTAGCAGATATGGTTACTGTTGGAACAGTCAGAGTTGGTGCTACAGACTTCGTTACACCCGACAGCAGGTGGCGGTGGTGAGTAGGCAATGGCCTGACAGTTGGTTGCATCTGGATTAGAAGTCAGCCGACAGTAGCCGTTCGAGCAGCTGTAGTTACTATTGGCAGTTTGGCACTGACTGTCAGAGGTACAGCTACTGTTGCAGCTATAGGTTGCCACTGGTGGTTCGCAACTGGTGTTTGTGCGGTTGATATCTAGGCGGCAACGGTTACCAGCTTCAGCAGCACAGATGTAGTCAGCATTGGCAGTTTGACACTGAGCATCAGCTGTACAGGTACTGTTACATGCATAGGTGGTCGGTGTTGGTGACGGGGTTGGCGTCGGTGAGGGACTTGGGGTGACACCTGGAGTTGGGGTCGGGGTTGGACTCGGTGTCGGTGATGGTGTGGGTGAAGGAGTCGGTGTTGGTGCAGGCAGACACTGTGCGTTTGTGGGGTTAGACTGCAAGCGACAAACTTTCAGTGTCGGGTGACAGTAATGACCGTTACCAATTGTTTGACATTGTGAATCGGTGCTACATGTTGTGCCACAGGCAAAAGTAACGGTAAGTGTTGAGCGACAACTGGCTCGGATACCGGTTACGTCGGCCGCGTTAGTGAAAGATCCAGAGTTGGCAGAGCTAAGAACGCGAACTTTGAACTCAAGGTCTGTGGTCAATGGGCCGGTCAGCACACCCAAGTTCGCAGATACAGTTCTAGTACTTGCCTCGTAGGTAATACCTTCTGTATTTTTCGGATCCGTCACGAACTCGAGCGTATCAGGCAAACTGTCCGTTATTGTGATTGCTGAGCTCGTCGTTCCCTGGCCAACAGTTATCGTGAGTCTGTAGACAAAGGTGTCACCAGGTTTTACAGAACTGTTTTCAGCGATGGGTTGTGTTGTTGCACGATCAACCATGAAACCTGTGTAGGCTCTCTTGACAGTACACTGAGCCACCCCAGGAATCGGCGAAGGTGTTGGGCTTGGAGTAGGCGTTGGTGACGGAGTCGGCGATGGGGTTGGAGAAACAAGAGGCGCGACTTCCCACTCGACTGTACAGGTCTGCGACTTAATTTCTGAGGCTGCCGGGCGTGAAGCTGGAGCGGATGGAGCTTGGGGACCAGCAACTTGTCGTTGGCGAATTGCGATGAACACGCCAACACTTGCGACTCCAACGAAAAGCAGGAGGGCTATCACTGCGAAAATAGTGCGTGAGGTTTTCTTATTTGACTTAGGCTTGTTGCTAGACATGTTTCCAGAGGGATTAGCACCAGAAGCACTCTGAGTTTCTGATGGACTCTTGGTATAGAATGCTTGTGGTTGATTGGTCGCTTCTATCATTTTTTATTGTGTATCTAACTTATTGCTGGGCTGCCTCTTTGAGTTCTGCATCTGTTGCAGCGTCGTCAGTTTTGTTTTCGTTTGGTCCACCGCTCGGGCAAACGCACTGTCCTACTGCTGGTCCCGAAGTGCTACAGTATGAAATTCCAATCAAGCAAAGGACCGTTTGAGCGCATTTTTCGTCAGCACACTGTGGTACTGGAGTTGGGCTCGGTTCGCCTGGGAATGGTTCCCAGTTCTGACAGAATTGAGTGCCATTCACGGCATCAACTGCTGGGTTGGATGCACAGATACGACATTGTGCTGCAAACTTACCATGTGACTTAATTTGGTAGGGCTGAGAGTTGCGACTGCTGTTGACTGCATTGAGTAGAACGATGGAACCGTTTGGTTCTCTGACCCTGAACTCGTACCGAGATACACCGGCCACAGCACCACAAATCAAGGTGATGTTGTCGCCGATCTTTGGTGGGGTATTAGGTGTGTTGAGGGTAATGTTGAGACACATTGGGCCAATTACGGGAGTAGGAGTCGGGGTTGGACTTGGGGTCGGACTCGGTGTCGGTGATGATGCCTGACATTTCAAAGATGATGGGTTGGACTTCAATCTGCAATTACCTTGTGTAGTAGTGGTAATTGTGCCCGTTCCAGTTCCTGGGGCAGTGGCTGCTAAGAGTGAGTTTGTGTTGGTTGTAGCACCAAGTACGCCTCTGTTGGTTGAGGTAGACAGACTGTCTTGTGCAGCATCACTCTCGAGCGTTGTGTCATTGGTGCCTGAAGTGCTCGGTGTTGCAGTTGGCTTGTAGCAAAAATAGTTAGCGTTGGCTGTTTGGCACTGCGCATCAGTAGTACAGGTGGAGTTACAGCTGTAGGTGACTGGTGTGGGTGTGGGACTCGGGGTGGGTGATGGAGTCGGTGATGGGGTTGGGATGTTTCGAGCACAACGGAAAGTGCCAGGATCAATTCGACATCCATTGGGATCAACTTGGATAGCCCAGCCATAACTATCACCATTCTTTATGTTTGTGAGCTTAAGAGACGTTCCTGTGATATAGACGTATCGATCGTCACATGATTGGTTAGGGAGACAGTTTGTGCCGTTCGCTGGACAGTACCAGCCTACAGGTTGATTTGTGGTTGTATTGGTACATTGGTTGACATTGCCGGGTTGGTGATCAGCTCTGATGAGGTATTTTGTATTAATGGGAAGTCCGTTGCCTGACCAAGAAAGGTTGGCTGAGATACTGCCATCGGCCTCAAAGTAACAGTTGGCCCTTGCTGTTGTAGGACAAAGTAGAGGTGGAGTTGGTGTTGGCGTTGTTCTCCCACAGTTATCATAGTTGCCAAAATCATGTATGAATGCACCGAGTACCTGGTACTTAGTCGTGCCGCCGAAATCCCACGGGTGTCCGCTAGGATGGGGTACAAAAATGTCTGCCTGGAAGAATCCACAGTTATTGTAACCATTCGCGGTAATAGTGGATGAAGTGACGTTGTGATACACACAATGAGTCTGATCGGGGTCGTTGATATTACAGGGCGAGCCGTCACCACCCACTCCGTCTCTTCTTCCCTCCGTATAAGCCAATGTGTTTTTATCTGTCATGAACACGCGCACAGCACCGGGATCGCCATAATTACAAGTTTTTGGATTATTTGGGTCACTTGTGTTTGGTCTCGGACAATGCCAGCCAGCAATTTTCCATGGTTTTGGTGCAGGATATCCCGGCCAGTCTGCGCGATCAGGTCGCGCCCATTGAAAATGCTCACCTCCCCAACAGCTCCAATTGATTGAGAAGACATTTGAAGATGTTGTAGCAGCAGATGAAGAACAACGGATGTTGTATCCTCCGGGTGGCGGACTGGTGGGAGTTCCTTCAATGGAACTTTCGGAAACAAAAGTATCTCCGGTGCTGGCTTGCTGCCGAAGGTCAGTTGAGTTTCGAAGTAAGAACATTGCTGTGCCACCGCCAAACAGAAGTATGCCCAAGACAGCTGCAAGTAGGATGGTTTTAATGGGAAGCGATTTCTTGGGTTGAATAGGGATTTTTGGAGTAGGTGGAGTAACAGAACCAGACTGAATAGGCATTTGAGCCTCAGTAAAGTTTTGCTGATCGAATGATGGTACGCCGTTAATCATTGATGTCTTACCATACGAAAAGAGAAGTCACCGCATGGCTATACTCCAGAATAACGGTTTGAGAAGCTGAGTGTCAATACTGTGTTTTCACTTTGCAAAAGAAAACAGTGCGTGATTGAACAACAAATTGAGCAAATCTACCGTTTGCGGAGCGGCTTAATGCCTGGCAAGAGTTTGCCGCTCAGGAACTCAAGGGCTGCTCCACCAGCAGCAGAACTGTAGGAGTATTTGCCTTCCAGGCCAAAGTTGTTGACCGCAGCGTTGGTATCACCACCTCCCAAGACAGTGTGCGCTTTAGAGTGGGTAATAAATTCCGCTATTTCTTTGGTTCCGGAACTAAATTGTGGTTTTTCCCAGTAGCCCATGGGCCCGTTCCAAAAAATAGTTTTGGCCTCTGATAGCACGGCCTTGAAGAGCTTGCAGGTGTTCGGACCGATGTCAAAGTACTTTATGTTTCGGTCGTCGGGCGTATCTTTATTGTTCCTTGTTAAGTCGATGTGCTCGATTTCTGTTTGTTGAGCTTCGGGGTTCGGTGCAGCAAGCACGTCGATCGGGTAAATGATCTTGGGGAGGGGGATATGTTTCTCGAGCAACATTCGTTCAGTTTTGTGAGCTCTGAGGAGATTTCTGGCTACACGAATATAGTCAATTGAGCGTTTATTGACATCGGCAGAGCGCTCCTCGAAAAATGACTTATGTATTTCCAACCCGTCAGCTTTAAGGAAGTTGTTTGCTATCGCTCCACCGACCAGTACACAGTCCGCTACTTTTGCCAGATGGCGAACAACATCAACTTTGTCTGAAATTTTTGCTCCTCCCAGGACAATCACGAATGGCCGCTTAGGATCGGTAATTAAACTTCCCAGCGTTTCGACTTCTTGCTGAAGTGAAAGACCAGCGAAGCTAGGTAAGTACTTGGTCACACCCACTGTGGATGCATGAGCGCGATGGGCTGCTGAAAATGCATCATTAACAAAGAAGGTTGCGTTGTGGCAAAGTTGTTGGGCAAAATGCGCATCATTTTGCTCTTCCTGTGAGAAAAAGCGAACGTTTTCTAGCAATAACGCCGTTCCAGGCTCGAGTTCTTCAATGGCTTGGCGGGCAGTTTGGCCGATGGTATCGGCAACGAACTGGATTGGTTGCCCAAGATGTTTATGAATATGTTTCGCAATCGGCTCAAGGCTTAATTGAGGGTCTGGGCCATTTGGTCGCCCCAGGTGAGACAAGAGCACAACTTTGTGACCTTTTCCAAGGAGTGCTTGTATAGTTGGCAAGGATTCTCGCAACCGTCGATCATCGGCAACTTGGCCATGTTCGAGCGGAACGTTGTAATCAACTCTCATGAGGACAGTTGCGGGAAAGGGCGGCGCGTCTTTGAGTGTTTGTAATGTATACGGCAAATGTTTCACTCTATTACTATAGTACAAAAATGTATTGTGGGCAGTGGATGTTGAGTGGCCGTTTGCCAAACTCTGCTAGTCTCGACGAAATAAGAAATTCCTGATATACTCCACGCTTAGCTCTTTTGGGAGTTCATTTGTTCAGTTCGCTGAATTGTGACTCGAGAAGAGCGATTCTTTCAGAAAGGGGAATTCATTCGTTATATGCCTAAGAAAAAAAGTGACCCGACTGCAGAAGCAGTCGCTCAATCAACTCAACCTACCATAGTTGCAGCAGCTGCAGCTCAGTCACCTGAGCCTGAGACAGTTGCGCCCAAGAGTGAGGCAGTTGCACCTAACACAGCCACACCTAAGACAGCTGCGTCCAAGTCACCTGCTCCCAAGACAATGGAAGAGCTATTAAGCAGTACTGATTACAAACTGATGGTGCCTAAGAAAAGCTCAACAGTGATAGGAAAAGTTACTGGCAAAAGTCGCAAAATGCTTACAATTGACATCGGGGCAAAAACCGAGGGAATTGTCACAGATAAAGAATTCGAGATAGCAAGTGAGTACATTGATGAACTGGAAGTAGGTCAGGAAATCGAAGCAGTCGTCATTTCAGCTGAGAACAACCAAGGCCAAGTGTTACTTTCACTTAAAAAAGCCGCTCATGAGGCCAAGTGGGACTTCTTTGCTGATGCTTTGAAGAAAGACGTTGTTCTTGAGGCAAAGGCAATTGATGTCAACAAGGGTGGCTTAATCGTGATTGTCAACGGTGCTAGAGGTTTCGTTCCTTCGAGTCAATTTAGTAAAATTTTGGTTGGCAGCTTCCACAAACTCAAAGGTCAAACGGTTCAAGTTAAAGCAATTGAAGTTGATAAAGAAAAAAACAGGCTAATTTTTTCTGAGCGCCATGTATCAGAGGCTCAAGAGATAGCTCAAAAATCACAAGCACTTGACGCTGTCAAGGCTGGTGAAATCTACTCTGGCGTTGTTTCAGGAGTAATGCACTTTGGTTTGTTTGTTACCGTTGAAGTACCACTAACTGACACAGGCAAAGTTGGCCAGGTCGAGGGTTTGGTACACATTTCTGAGATTTCTTGGGAAAAAGTTGTTCACCCTAAAGAGTACCACAAGGTTGGTGACTCGGTTAAAGTTCGCGTGCTTGGGGTCGATGAGAAAACAGGTAAGCTCAATCTTTCCATTAAACAGCTCACTGACGATCCATGGAAAAGCATCGAAGAGCGCTATCAGCCAGGGACAACTGTCAGTGGAACTGTGTCGCGTGTTGAACCCTTCGGTGTGTTTGTCAATGTTGAACCAGGAATCGATGGGCTTATCCACTCTAGCAAGCTAGAGGCTGGGCAACAGATGAGTCGTGGCGAAAAGATCACTGTACACGTCGAAAGTGTGGACTCGGAACAGCGACGCATGAGCCTCAGCTTAGTGATGACAGAACTTCCCATTGAGTATAAATAATTGAAGCTCATT
>CAZBTU010000028.1:9315-12848 GCA_964494905.1 uncultured Pseudomonadales bacterium
CCTCAGCTTAGTGATGACAGAACTTCCCATTGAGTATAAATAATTGAAGCTCATTAAGTAAAACAAGAAAGTCCATATGGCAAAACAACGAATGATCGTAACTGATGATCAGCTTCTTATCGACATGGATTTACTGTTCAATGCGATCCGTGAAGCTGACGGAGATTGGGAAAAAGTTGAGCAGGACATGCACGCTTACTTAGAGGCAATCCAGAACATGGTCGATGAGGATGAAGAGTAGGGTGTTTTGCTCGCACAGAATTTTTATTTTTTTTGAGTGGTGTGGTTGTTGGACTTGACGCGTCTAGAGTGTTCGACTCGAATTTTTCGCTGATACATGCTATAATATCTGTATTCTGCCCTGGTGTGAAAACACAAAAAGGAGTACGTATGGCATATGTGATAACTTGTGGAGATGAAGGGGTGCAGATCAACGAAGGGGTCAGGATTGCTGTGGTTGGAGCAGGTTTTCGGTTAGAAGGTTTTTCTCAAGTAACTGCTATTCTCAAGTCTCTCTTAGGTGCAGACATAATGATTGCTGCATCAGAGGAGAATGACTGGGTGAAAGAGCAGCTTTCGCTTGCGAACTGGGAGCAGACAAACGCTTCAGCACAACAGCACACTGAGGCTTTGGCTGACCGTGAGCATTTATCGTATGCTGGCATGATCCCTTTCACCGATCCTAAACAACTCGAACATGGTATCAAAGCGCATATGGTGAGACCTCATGGCATCCACATCGCCAACAAAATTTGTTTTACTTTAGGTGGTGGTGAACAGACTTTCAATCTAGGATGCTACTTAATTAGTGCTGATTGGGTTGCTGATGCACCGACACAACTGATAAGTGATGTTATCGAACCCCAAATTGCATTTTATAAAAAACTTGCCAAGCGTGATGATTTGGAGTTTGTATTCGAACTGGGCGGAGAGCTCGGCGACGAAACCGCGCTGAGGAATAAGCAGGCTCTAGAAAAAGCTATTTTCAAAAGCTAGAGTAGCGTGTAAAATCACCGGTTGTTATCGTGTAAAGTGACTACCATGTTCAGTGTGTGGTAGTGGAAGTAATCAGGAGTTCATATGAACAGAACAGAGCTAGAAAGAGCGAAAGGAACTCAAATGCCAGATAAAAGTTCGCAAAAAATTGAGTTAGCTAATTTGGCTGACATGAAGGCTTTACAAGCAATTGCAGCCGAAAACGTTCGCTGGCAATTTTCGCAACTGAGAACGAACTCCATGGATACACGGCTCCCTTTAAGAAATAGCGATTTATTTGAACGCTCTGAGCAGTACATTAATGAAGAGCTCATGGGTTTCTTGGATTCAAGATTTTCTAGAGGAACTGAGCTGGGAAGTAAGGAACTCACAGAAGTTACCGCTATCGCTGAGCGAGTGATGGGCAAGATAACCCATTTTGATTTTGGTTGCATTGATGGAAGAAATCCACCGACGCTCAAAATCGCCAAAGTGCCTTTTGTTGGTGCAGCATACAGAACTCCAGCAGGTGTAATTGAAGGCTTTTCAGGTTTAGAGACGGGAAGAATTGTTGTTGATTGGAACTCTCCAATTGTTCGGAGTTTTAAATTTTTGCTAAAGAAACATCTCTCAAATGATGGCACGGTTGTCTTTTCATTCGATACACATTTGGGTTGTGCTGCAGCAGGTTTGCAAGGGAGTGATTGTGTGATCAATGATGAGGGAAGAGCAAAAAACTTGGCAATCAAACTGCACCTGGAAGTTGGATTTAAAATGATTGTGCAAAAACTCATTGAAGAAAAGAAGCTTGATGTCGACGCGAACCGCAGACTTAAGTTTGTCCATTATGCGTACGACTCGCACACTGGTACCATTGTGCACGGGTTAGACGCAGTGGCACAACGCGAGGAACTCGCGCATTCTGGTTTGACAGATAAATTTATTCAAGAATGCGAGGACAAAGGATGGTTGTTGGATTCAGCACGTTTGCTTGCTGATGATGTGATTGCTCGAGAACTAGCAAACGTGCTCAAGCCTCACTCACTTGACCTGAGAACAGAATATGTCTCTTCATTACATCGAGTTTGGGAAGCAGTTGAAAAGCTTTGGCAGAAGGGCGAGGGAAGCGTATATAAAAAGCTGTATGATAAAGTTCAATTACTCTATAGCAGCAATAAGTGGTTAGTACTCAAAGACCTAAATGTTGACGACTATGAAAATCGCAAAGTTTCTGAGTTTAAGTTAACCTTCATAACAAAACTTGTTCTTCGCAACCTTCTGATGCGTTGGGGAATAAGTGGCAAAGGTGGTCTACACCATGAGACCAAGGCCACAACTGAACATCATGAATGGCCCTTTGGTCAACATCAAGAGTCTTGTATTGTGGTGACTGTAGGTGGATATGCGCCATTTAAGTCTCATGATGCGTTCTCAGTTAATGCTGATGATTTAGACGGCATTGTGGCCAATATTTCACTGGCTGAAATGATCGTTCGCGGCAATAGGGCTTCTGGTGCTGTTACCTCACAAATTTTTAAAGACAAACAGGAGTTCAAGGCAGCACCTGTATTGTTAATCAATAAAGGAATTCTCACTGGTCTGAGTGAAGATATCTGGGAAATATTAGAAAAGATTGACTGGAAGACAGTAGAACAACAATTTCAAGCGGTTAATTTTGATATTGATAATATGAGTGCGCTTGATATCTTGATCAAGTTAGGTTTGTCAGGTCAGGTAATACAAGGTGTTACTCTCGAAGAACTGCAAGATTTTGCTAAAGATATTGTTGTTTCACTTGCTAGGTTTTTCAGAATCAAGTCGATTATTGAAGGACGTTTGGCAAGTAAATTGGGTACAGGCGCTCTCTTTTTAGAGTGTATCGTCACTGACGAAAAGAGAAAACCTCGGATCGTTTTGTAGGCTGTAGCAGGGGTCAGAACAGTAGTCACAGTACGCGCATTTCATTGCTTGCAATGCTGCAATGTCTGCGTTACAATATGAACTCTGTTCGGGAAAACATGACATTTTTTTGGGTGGGTGCCCGTGTGTGGCTCCACAAAAACCAAAAAAATCCCTCAATCCCCTAGAAAACGTTCAAAAAGTTAAGACACAAGAAAAAAGGTACCTATTGGGCCCTTAGCTCAGTTGGCTAGAGCGCGTCATTTGCAATGACGAGGCCAAGGGTTCGAGCCCCTTAGGGTCCACATATTGTTTTGTTAGTGCAGAACAATGGAGAGTAGTTCGGTAGCTGGGTATTAGTTCTTTGGATAATCCAACAATTGTGATTATCTAGGAACTAACATCGAGCAACTGATCAAGATAAACGAAAGTTTATCCCTTGCTCGTAGATAAGTTGAAAATTATTTTTCAACGAAGTTCTTTAAGAAGTGAAGAAAACTGTCATGATGTGTGCCCCTGCGGGCACACAGTCAGAGGCGTATTTTTATTAAATTTTAATTAAGCCATCATTTATATGTAAACTAATGCACGTAGTGGATGCCTTGGCTTGTTTGGCCGAAGAAGGACGCGTACTCCGCGAAAGTCGTCGAGGAACTGAG
>CAZBTU010000029.1:0-1445 GCA_964494905.1 uncultured Pseudomonadales bacterium
GGATTATCATGTTTGGCTGTACAAGGCGGTTTGTTGGCGAGCGTTATTGCTAATCAGAAAGAGCAAGAGTATGAGGATGCAAAGGGAAGAAAACAACTACAAAAAAAGTTGTCATTTGCGTCGTTCGATCAACTCGACTGGATGCCCGTGCTCATGTTTTTGGGTACAAAGCTCTTGGCCCATACCGTTCTTGGATTTTTACTGGGTCTTTTAGGATCTGCTATCACACTCAGCTTAGGGGTTCGTTTAGCCTTTCAGGCTTTTACCGCCTTATTTATGTTTGCCACGGCCATGAATTTACTGAATGTTCATCCAATTTTCAGATATGTCAGCTTTCAGCCACCTAAGTTTCTACAACGTATAGTGAGAAATACCACTAAAAGCAGGGCTCTGTTTGCACCTGGAATACTAGGTTTACTGACGATTTTCGTTCCTTGTGGTGTCACACAAGCTATGGAAGTCTTAGCCATTAATACTGGGAGTCCAATGCAGGGTGCTGCTATCATGTTCGCATTTGTACTGGGTACCTCACCACTGTTTGCCCTATTGGGTGTGGCCACAGCAAAATTGACAGAAGGTTGGTATCAAAGATTCACAAAAGTTGCTGCGTTGAGTTTGTTCGCAATGGCAATGTACAGCATAAATGGTGTGATGATTGTTTTAGATTCACCGGTCACGTTCAATAGACTCGTTGCGCCAATCACGTACTTCTTCTCCGACGATCGTTTCTCTGGAGATTCAGAAACGAAAGAAGTGAATGGTGTGCAGGAGGTGACCATCAATGTCTTGAACAGTGGTTACCAGCCGAACAAGTTGAAAGTCAAAAAAGATCAGCCGGTTAAACTAACTTTAGTAAGCAAAGATACGTACTCTTGTGCATTGGCGTTTGTTTTCAAGGAATTCGGTATCAGCACTTTCTTGGAGGCCAATGATACTCAGTCGTTCACTTTTACACCCAAAAAAATCGGAACATATCGATTTACTTGTTCGATGGGAATGTATAGCGGAACAATGGAAGTTATTTAGGAGGAAATGTGTTCAATATTTTCAAAAAGATCAAAAAAGGTCAAACAGTGAGTTTTCAGATAGATGGTATGCATTGTACAAGCTGCAGCATGAACATTGATGGAGAGTTAGAAGCAACACCGGGAGTAATTAGTGCAGAAACTAGTTATGCCAAAGGAAGAGCTGTTGTCAACTTCGATCAGACCCAAGTGAGTGTTGAGAAACTAAAAAATGTGATTGAGTCTCTTGACTATTCTGTGACGTTGAACACTCAAGATGCGTCATGAATTAGGCAGGCACTTGCAGCTAGATTCATTTATTGATATACGTTTTCATAACCAGTTGCATTCTCTAACTTTTGTTATACTGTGTTTGTACCAATGCAGCCAAGTCAGTTCTTGAGCACTTTAGTGTTGAGAAACATCAAAACGATATTTGGT
>CAZBTU010000029.1:1545-12823 GCA_964494905.1 uncultured Pseudomonadales bacterium
CCTGCAAATGTTGACTCACGCGAACTTTTTGGGGAGTTGATAGACTCTGGTCGACTTGACTTAATCATTAAGAATCGTTCTGCGTTTCCATTCACAAATGTAGATGAGATAGCCGAAATTTTTCTCAAAAAAAACCAACCTGAGGAATTGTTTTCTCACCCAGATTTTTTTGTACAGTTAGACAAGAACAAGCTTGTTGCACACCTGCTGCGAGCAAATCATTTCGTTTTTTTAGTCCAGCATCTACCAGATTTCTCAGACGATTTACAGGAGACCATCATCAAAGAGTTAGTGCAGCAGTGTCACGATACTGTTTTTATTCGAAGGACCGTTTATTTGCCTTCAGTTGACAAGAGGATGCTGTTCGATGCGTTACTTCAATCTGATCACATCGCCATACTCGCTGACGAGCTTGAACAGTTTCCCCCGGATGTTGACAAGCAAGCACTACTGGAGAAGTTAAAAGCTGACCAACAGTTTGGTGCAATCTTAGGAAATGTGCAAGCATTCGGTAATATAGATCAGAAAGGGATAGTCATTGAGGCTATAAAAACTGGACACGCACGCCAAGTGCTGAACAATTTTTACGAGTTATCGGGGGTTACTACTGATTGGGTGCAAGAGCAATTGATAGCAAATGGGTGTGCAGAATGGTTGGTTTATCGATACAATTTGTTCCGTAAAATTAGTAGCCCAGAGAAACTAAAGAACATCTTACTAGAAAATAATAAAATTTATGCTGTTTTTATAAATCCTGAATTATTTTCTGTTCGCCTAGGAGGAGAGAACGACTGGCTGTTAGAGGCACTGATGAGCGAGAGGAGCTTTGACGTGGTATTAGAAAACAGAGCATTCTTCGGGTCAGTTGATTACAAAAAAATCATTGAGAGCGTACAGGGATCGCAGGAATTCCTTGAGGTTGCCGAGTGTGCTCACTACTTTCCGATCGAGTTCCAGCCAGTACTAGCTGATCGCATTATGGCCGCCAATGAGTTACCAGTTCTTTTGACAACAATTAACAGGTTTCGGGCGATCAATACTCAAAAAGTACTAGATGAGTGCATTAAATGTAAAATGTATGGTGGGATTTTTAAAACGTTCAACGCTGGATTTGACTTCGATATTGAAAGCTATATTCACATGTTATTGGCAGACCCAGACATAGTTTTTGAACATGCAAAGCAGCTCTTGTTGTTTGAGGATCTCTTCTCAGTGTCTGAGTTCAGACTTTTGGTCAACATAATCGATGAGAACTGGCCGTCCAAAATTGTGTCTGAATTGATCAAGTTTTCCCCACCTAAGACACTGGAATTATTACGAAGAGATAGGTCAAAAAGACAGAAAATGATTAGGACACTGAATCAATCAAAAGACTATCGCGGCTTACTCGTACTAATCAAGCATTGTAATTTGGATGCCTACTCCATAGCGTTCGAGTATCCGAGTATCCTGACTGAAATAACTGAGCTCGTGCAAAACAAAAATCTAAAGCATGCCGGCTATCTTGTTGAATGTGGGGTAGCTGTTTTTCCGGAACATGAGAATGAGCTGAGAGCTCTGTTATCTGGGTATACTGGCTTTGAACCAAGAGAGTCAAAACAACGTGAACGATACCAAACCATTAAGTGTGAACAAGAAATATTGAGGTATTATGTGAGTGTTTTGTTTAGAAATAATTTTTTCTCTGATCAATTCCCTGTCAGTCTGCGCGAGTTAATTGATAAACCCATTACAGTCTTATTTAAAAAACTAAAAGAGTATATTTTTTTGGCAGTGTCAGGTGAATCTAGTCACTCGGCTGACGTTTTTTTGCCAAGCTTTGGGAATAAAAACGATCTGATGTATCGAGTTGCATCCGATGAAGAAATACGCATGTTTTTTGTTGCAGCTCAAGAAAATTTTAGTGATAGATGGAATTTTCGAGGTAGTGTGGGTGGAGAGGCATGGAAAATTATTGCTTCATTTGGTGAAAGGCTCTGGGGTCCGGATGTCCAAAGTGATGTCCAATCGCAAGTGGCTATGGTAAATCTAGTAGTTTGGCTCCAACATAACGGAAATGCTTTCTTTGATAAAGACAAAAGGGTTGAATATACAGACAAGTTGCAAGAGCTTTTAGATTTTGAAGCGTCTGGGGATTTAAGCTTATACACACTGCTTAACTTTGGCGTTCAAAATGAAATTATCTCAAATGAAGAGAGTGAATTACTGATGAATCTGTGGCATGAATGTGAAAAACTGGAATCGAATAGTGGTGTACTTAATCCGAACACGCTCTACTTGCGGTCGCAAAGGTTGAGAGTCGAAGAAGCTGTGAAAAAAATCAAGCTTAATGAGCAGTTGCCTCAAGAGGTTCGACTGTTAACACAGTCCGTCTATTACAAAGAAAGTGGTTTCGTAGCCAGTGATAATTCATTTCATCAGCTGGCTCGCTTACTTAGACACATGAGGATTGAATGGCGGCAGTTAGACCAGCATTCATATGTTTTCACAAACGGAGTGCACGAGGTCTACCTGCTTGATATTGATGGCTTCGACATGGCTTTTTGGTATAAGGATGGGAATTTGCAGGACACAAAGGACCTAAAAAAATTGATGAGTCAAAAATGGGAGCTCTCACAAGTGTTTGGACAACAGATCGTGAATGCGCAGTTCGGATATGTGCGTGAGGGGGACTAAAACTACACTCTGGACATAATTTTGTCGCCTGTGATTGCTTCACTTGGCAACTGGCGATTTCTTAGAGTTGCAGGTGTGAGTGCTAACACTTGCTGTACAATTAAACATTGTTACTAAATTATTACCATTCACTCTGTGAACAATCAACAAGTTTTGAAGCATGTCAAAGAGTTTGTTAAATCAAGATACCAGATGGTTCTTGCAACCAATGGTGAACACCCTTGGATTGCAACTTTATACTATTCTGTTGATGATAAGTTGAACTTTTACTTTTTAAGCGATCCGAAAACATTGCACTGTAGACACATAGCAAAAAACCCCAAAGTAGCTTTTTCCATAGCTGACTCCCCACAACCGCCCGGGTCACAGAAGCAAGGTATTCAATTGTACGGACTGGCCCATGAGGTTTCTGGTAGACAGAAAATAGTGCATGCACTGTCGCTTTGGCGCAAGACGCTGAACGTTTCAGACGAAGCGTATACCTATCATGGTATGGTAAAAAAATTGATTGAAGGCCGTATGTACAAAGTCACCCCCGTGAAAATCAAATATTTTAGCGAGGTCCTTTGGGAGGAAGGCAATGAGCCGACAATTCAATTGTGAAAGAAAATGTTTTAACCAGTTCGATGCATCATCGAGTCGCAACGCACCGAAAAGTATTAACTATAATGAGGAGAATATATGGCAAAAGTAAGCACGTATCTGAACTTCGATGGTCAGACTGAGGAGGCATTTGAGTTCTATAAGAAAGTGTTCAAGACAAGTTTTGTTGGTGAGCTACAGCGAATGGAAAGTGTGCCTGCACAGCCAGGGATGAAAGAATTGTCCGACGCTGAGAAGAAGCGAGTAATGCATGTAGCTTTACCCATAACTGGGGGGCATGTTTTGATGGGAACGGACATACTCCCATCAATGGGGCACCGGCTCGAAGTTGGCAACAACATGTACATCACGTTAGAACCAGACACCAGAGAAGAGGCCGACGAACTATTCGCATCACTTTCTGACGGTGGGAAAGTTGAAATGAAGTTGCAAGAGATGTTTTGGGGTGATTACTTTGGATCATTCCAAGACAGATATGGTATTAACTGGATGATAAATTGCAGCGAGAAAAAACATACATAGCACATTAGCTTTATAAACAATGACAAGTTCAGCAATTGAGGCCATCTATTCAGGTGTCAGAGAGACAGCTGAAGTTCAAGAGTCAAAAGGGAGAGGATACAATCGCAAAGAAATACTGATCCCACCCAACTCGATTGACTTGGCTTGGTTCCTTGGCGTTATGGCGGGAGATGGATCATCGACATTTCGACAAGGTGTCAACAATACTGTCAGAATGAATACGACATCTCCTGAATTCGCCGCCAAATTTTCTCTAGAGGGTCGAAAGCTTTTTGGAGTTGAGGGAAAAACGGCGCATACTGCCCTCTCTACCAAGAACCCGAACTGGAATGATGTGACACACGTTGTGTTTTACTCAAAAAAGATGGTTGAGTTCTTCGGGGATTTTCACTCAGAGGTGTGGCAGGAAACCGTTGGGGATTCATTTGCTTGGATTGAAGAACGGCCAGAATATATCTGGGCATTCTTGACAGGTTTTTTTGATTCCGAAGGAAGCATTTCTGACCCTACAATTGAGAGTGACAAAAGAGTTACCCACAGAGCGCGCTTTGCTGTGGCGTACGTCAAAGCTGCTGAGTATGTCATGTCGCTTTTGGAGAAAGTGAACGTGCTTGCTATGATTGAAAAATCGGCTTCGAAGCGGGAAGGCATTTCTTCAGTTGCGATCTATGGTATAGAACAAATTAGTTATTTGGCGAAACACATATACTCGTGCATTCCCAAAAAAGAACGTTGCTTGAACCTCTATCGCAATGCGCAAATCGAGCTGAATCCCTCACCTGAAATACTAGAAGCGTATAAACTGGCAATGCAGTACCGACAAGAACTAGGGTTGTCTGCTGGCCAGATTGCGAAGCTGCCCGAAATGCAACGCTTTCAGTTGCCAGAGTCTACATACAGAAACTGGATTTATTCTGGAACCGTTCCACAACGTAAGGGAAATAGTTATACCTCGATTACTTTCTCAGAGTAAATTTACATCCAGTGTTGACTTACCACCACACCCCTCTATAATCCTGCGCCAAGATGGCAGAACAAGAAGTTTTCACTATCAGAGCGCATCATTTGGCCTTGATTGAGCAGTCGTATCGCGTCGGAGCTGATGAGGCTTGCAAACAGTTGATAAAAAACATTCAGCAAGATACCAAAAGAGTCTCCGGAGGATTGACCTATGCTGAAGATGTCTGTGGTCAAACAGAAGCAGAAGCTGATGCGGTGTACGAGAAAATCTTGGAGTACTTAGAACGCTATTATGCTTTGGCAGATCTGGATCCAGTTATTGTGAACCAAAGCAAAGACGGAATTTGCTCTGCCTGCATAAACGGGCATCATTGCAATGATGGTGAGGATGATGGTTCAGAAAATAAATACATAATTTCTCTAGAGAGTTTGTTGCGTGTTTACGCCAGGTTAGTGGTTGGGGAGTATGTACTTAAGGTACTGAAACCTTGGGTCTATAATGGTGTTGAGCTTAGTGGCTGTAGGGTGATTGAAACTAACAAAAAAACCCTTGAGAACATACTCTCGAGAATGGCAAATCGAGGTGGGTTTTTTGTAGGGTACTATCGTAAATTCTAATAGTCACTATGAGCTGATCAAGCAGATAGTGCACTACCGAGTTTGTGAAATAGGCAAATGATCTGTCCGTTATACTTCGTTTTGGATGAATAACTGAATTTCTCTAGTCTTAGCGGTGTTATAAAGTCCCCTTTTGTTTTGTTGCATTTGTACTGGCTTGGTATACTACGGGCTAGTTAAGATTACTCTTGTGTGTTTCCCTTTTATAACAAAAGGTACTTCGCGCAGGAATGCACTTTAACATCTGAGTAAATTGTCAAAGTTGGCCGCACTCGTATGCAGCTATTGTTTGATATTGAGGAAGGTGTTGTTTTGTTTTAAGTCTTTCCTCTTATCAAGGAGCGTCACATGAACTCGAGGTGGGCTATTTTCAGAATGATCCTGGCCCTTTTGATCGTTGTACTTGTAGTGGTATCACTACTTTTGGGTTTCGTATTCGATTTAAAAGGAATTATCATTAGTGCCTATGGCTTAGTGGTGATTCCTCGAACGTTGTTTCAGATTTGGTTTTCTGTCTGGAACAACAGGAGAAATGAACAACTAAGCAGGCGAGAGATAATATCTCAACTGCTGATGTTGGGTTATGAAGTGCCTAACTACGGGATGGAGCTCAACTTTCCCGAGTGGCGACAAATGTTGTTCGAGCTTAATCCAGGCTTGGATAGTGACTGGGATTCGGTTGTCCGGCAAAGTATGCCGCGCGAGCATACCATTGGCGTTGAAGTACCAGCGTATGGTCTTTCGGCTGAAGAGCTCAAAGACACTGTTGTTTCTATCTTAAATCAAAGTGTCCCAGTCAAGTTAGTGGCAGTGGGTTTAAATCAGCCCGGAAATGTTGAGCTTATTGCTGCTGCACACAAAATGCAGCAAGAGATCAATGATCCTCGGTTACTGATTTATGAAATGCCAACGGTTGGTAAACGTGGCGCAATGCATCAAGGCTTTGCTCTGATAGAGCAGGCTGGGTGTGACATCACTGTTAATGTTGATGGCGACACCGTACTGGACAGAGATGCCTTGTACACTGCTATCATGTTAATTGATGCAGACATCGGCGTTCAGGCTGTGACAAGTAATGTCCAGGTCAGAAATCGGAGCATCAACCTGTTAACAGAACTCACCTTCCAAAGGTATCGGTATGCGAATCAACAAGAACGGGGTGCCCAGAGCTTGTTCAACGGTGTCACGTGTATGAGTGGACCGCTCATGGTTATGAAGACAAGTAATGTGCAGATGATTGCTCCTGAGTGGTCTGTAGAAACGTTCTTGGGTGTTCCCATTGGTCCAGGGGATGATCGCAGCCTCACAATGCACCACCTTCGTCGTGGTTGGGGCGTAGGATATAGTCCTGCGAGCATTGTTTGGACAGACTGTCCTTCGCAAATGCCGGCTTGGAAGCGGCAACAACTTCGGTGGTCAAGAAGTGGTATGCGTGAGTTTGTTCGAAGCTGGAGTTGGATGTATCGGATGCCAACCTGGTCAGTATTTGATCAGTTCTACCTTATGATTTTCCCTTTTATTCTGGGGGGAATTATCGGGGCTATCACAGCTGAGTTTGTTCGCAACTGGATTTCGTTCAATATATCCGTTGCGTACACAAACGTCATAGACTACGTCTTGATTGTGGTAGTAGTCAACCTAATAAATGGGCTGATTGCCACACTGCGGAATGCTGACTTGAAGTTTATACTCAGCTCGGGTTACGTCCTTATGCACTTGCGTTACCTGCTGTGGATTAAACTTCATGCCATGTTCACTCTCCCGGAGAGCGCTTGGCTCACGAGAGGCACAGACCGAAAATAGTACAATCCTCAGAAATAAAAATCCCTCCAAAAAGAGGGATTTTTTGTATTTTAAATCTTATTAATTTTTTCGTTTCAAAGACGGGAGAGAAAAGCGACAACAGCAGCTGTTGGCAATCCAACCAACACACTCAGTGTGTACGTGTAGTATCCAACAGCATCACGTTTCGTTTGTGTATCAAGTGAATCCCATTTTTTTACGATCGTGATTAGCCCTTGTGCGTACTCTTTGGCAAAAGAGTAATCTTCTGACTGAGTTGGTCTTTGTTCTTGTAACTGCATTGTGTCTCCCAAACTTAAGAAAGTAAGGAAAGTGATTTCCTCTTGACTTTTCTTAAAGTTTTCGATTATAGCACGGTTAGTCGAGTTATGGGATGTGTTACAGATGTGTATGAACGAAATTGCTGAGTTATTGAACAAGTTCAGCAGATGTACTGCTCGCTGAATTAGACGAAGGTCGGGGCGAGTCAATCACGATCGGTACATTCTGTACGGAATCGGAGGGCGTTGTTTGTTCGAGGATCTCAATTGATGTCTCTGCGTTCGTTATGATTGCTAGCCAGTGAATGACAATTTTTTCTGTTTGTGCGGAAGGAATGTTGATAACGAAACCTTCTCTGCTGACTTCAGCCAATTGATATGCAGCGTTGGCGTCTGGTGATGAGAGATAGATTGTGGGTATCTGGGAGTATGACTTACTAAAAGACACTTTTGCCTTGGTAACACCCTCCGGAATTTCTACAATGCCAGCTGTATCGGTCCCAACCGTGAGATGATCTCTAAAGATGACTTCTGAGGCAAACTCAGTTACATTTGCAAACAGTACCCGAGCATGGAACGTAGCTGCCCGGAAGAACTCAATGAGGGTGTCTTTGAGTGAAAAGGCTTGCTTGAGTTCTTCGTCTGTAACAAACTGGTCAAGTTGTTTTTCAAAGTCTTCCACCGTTAAGTATTCGGGGATTGGTTGCTGAAATTGTTCATAGTCAGTTTTCGGTAATGGTTGGTTGAGATATTGATTGGTTTGTAGATCTTTGATGAAAACCAACTGTTCACCTGACATTTCTTCAAGTAATCGAAGCGCTTTGGTCATATCAGCATTGATAGCTAGACCTTGTCGTTCTGAGTAGAATCCCCAAGCTAATGATTCACTTTGGCCACCTGGAATAAGTGAAAAATTGTGAGGAGACAGTGTCGTGGTGAAGCCTGCTTCATCCATGACTCTGAGTTCGTGAGAACCTGCATCTTCAACAGCAAACAACTGTACACCATCTGTAATAGCGGCCGATGGTGCTGTGCTGTTTGCCAGTGCCAGAACGTTCGCAGCATTGGTTCCAAAACTGGTAGTGCCGATCGCCACAGAGGAGCCAACAGAAAGGCCAGCTGTAGGGGTGAGTGTTAAGAGGCCCCCTGAGCTGACCGAAAATTGCGCGTGGTTACTTGAGTCGTACGAAAGCCTGAACTGTTCACTCGTTGACACGACATGGAGTTTTGCCGATGCAGCTGTGCTGCCAATTCCAACGTTGCCAGCGTTGAGGTAGCTCACACCACTATCAGCGCGGAAAACGATTTTAGTTTGGGCAGCATTGTCACTGATTTCGAACCAACCATAACCACCTGAAGTTTCCAGAAACCTACCAAGACGAGTACTGCTGGTTGAAGTAAACGTGAGTAAGTCGGAGTTTAGGCTAGCAGACTTGATCTGCAAGCGAGCAGTATCGAGCAACAATGTCGCAGCAGCGCTCCTGCGTAGAACAATATCCTGAGTACTACTGCCATCACCCCACTTCAATTTTCCGTCAGAGGTGCCAAGCCACCTGCCTTGAGTATCACCACTGATTTGCACACGGAACGCTTCTGAGTCAGAAGCACTGCGTTGCACTCGAAATGCGCCATTGGTTCCTACATAGAACTCGTCATTAGCGTTGTTGCCTTTTTTGGATATGAAGGTATCTGTGCCTGTTGTTCCTATTGTTAAACTACCAAGGCTGTTCACTACAAAGCGGTCCACTGTTTGGTTCCGGAGTCTCAGTAGATTTCCTTGTGTTCCGGTAGCTGCTGTTGAGTCTACGTACAAGCCTTGTGCATGGGTGCCAGAGCCTTGCAGATCGATAGAAAGGCCCGACGCGTTGGCATCAGTGCCAGTTCCGTTGTGGGTAATTTTGACCGTACCTCTGCCTGTTTCATAACCTATCACGCCAAGGGCACTATCCTGAGTATTGTTGTTTGTTATGCTGACTGCGTTGCCAGTGCTCGTTGAGCCGTTATGGGTAACATTGACTGCGTTGCCAGTGCCTTTGTGATCCACATAGATTGATCCTTTGGTAAATGCAGCGTTGTTAGCCTTTATGTTCAACAAATGCCCATCCGCTTCTGCACCGGCATCGGAGAAAATATTGATTCCAGAGCCTTCATTCCGTGTGTTATTGAGGTAAAGAGCGCCTCCACTTGAAGAAAGCTCCCCTGCGTCACCACCAGGTTCGATTTCAAGCACGGGGTAGAGTTCTAGAGAGTGATCGTCGTCAGAGTTCCCCAGTACCAGTTTTCCTGAAGCGCTAATTGATGCCACTGAAATACCTGAACTGTCCAGTAAGTCCAACAGTGGCGAGGTTTGACTGCTGGCGCCTTGAATTACCATTGTGGTGGTATCTGTTGAGTTTGAGAGCAGATGCAAGATGGCCTGTGGAGATGTAGTATGTAAACCAATTCTCGAACCGTTGTTAAAAAGATTCGTTGATGTAACCCATTCTGAGCCAGAATAATAGAGCGTGGATCCCAAATAGGGTGAGTACAAGTCATCTAGAGTGATAGTGTTCGTTGTGTAGTTGGTATGGTTCTCTGTTACTTCACCTGTTGTGTCGCGATCATTTACTAGGACGATAAAGCCATCTTTGTCGACAGAAAGGACTTTGCCAGTAGAGCTTACTGTAGTGCTGTCACTGGTTAGTTGGCTCAGCCTGATACCGGAACTTGCTGGCGTGTTTGGAATAAGGTGTAAGCTCTGCAAGACAGAAGAATCGGTTGAGTAGGGTTTCGTGAGAGAGTCTTGTATTTGTTTTGCGATTTCCAGAGAAATATTCTGGGAGATTTCTGCCTGTCCATCAATCGGTTGTCCAGGGAGCGATGTGAGCCAACTCTGGTCAGGTTCAGCCAAAAGCGATAGGAGATTTTGCTTGACAGAAGTTTGCAGTCTCTTCTCGAGAGATTGACCAACAATGTTTTTAAGAACGCCGTATGCCGCAACAACACCGACGCAAACTGCTAGGCAAAGCACCACAAAAAACGAGCCAAACCTTTTTTGGCGATGGAATCTCATCACCCTCATCATATATTTATTTTTCTCTCGAGGGAATATGGAACTTCCTCAATTTATAGCAAATGTTTCGACTTTGATGGATGATTCAGGAAAGTCTATGCACCATTTGGTCCTGGCTGCTGCTGCGTCTTACCTGTCTCTTACCAAAAAATGGTGGCAAAAGTGCCACCCTGCATTAAAGTATGTATAGATATTAAAATGGAAAGAACTCAATACTTTCTGTGATGGTTAATATCGCAAATATGTTCTTATCGAAGCGTGTATTACTCGTCGACGACGACTCTGATCTTTTGGAAGCACTTCAACTCATGTTTGAACTAGATGGCTTTGTCACAAGAGGATTAGAGAGAGGTAACAACATCACGTCAGTTGTGCAAGAATTTTCACCTGATGTGATCGTATTGGATGTGCTGCTCTCCGGTGAAGATGGCAGAAACATTTGCAAGAAATTGAAGGGAGCTGAACAAACTAAAGGGATTCCCGTCGTTATGATTTCTTCATATCCGGGTGTTGAGCAATCTGTTGCGGCATCTGGTGCAGATCGTTTTGTCGCTAAGCCGTTCGACCTTGATAGATTACTACATGTGGTTACTCAGCTAATCTAGTGTGTTATGTAACATTGTTTTTATAACGTAATTGTTTGCCTATGTGGAGTGTTGTCGGACATGATATTTTGGCGTGTGGTCTGTGGTAAAATCAAAAAAATTGGAAAGGCATCATGCCATTCAAGTATGAGTTACAAAAAATTCATTCACGTCAAGAACAAAACATAAAACGCCAAGCC
>CAZBTU010000030.1:0-8570 GCA_964494905.1 uncultured Pseudomonadales bacterium
CTGAATGCCTGTGCCATATGGCTCCTTCTTTTTCGGGTTCTCTACCCGAGTTGCTTCGTACTATTACTACCACAAGATTGTTTGTCTCCTCTGGTGTATACACTAGCGTACCACACTCGAGGAACAGATCAAGCAGCAAATTACTCTTCTGCCTCTTGTGCAGAAATCGTTCCCCGCAGCAAAACCTGGCCGGACTCAGTTGGAACTACGGCTTGATCAGTTACTAAAACCTCAAATGGTAAAAGATTAGATGGCAAAGCCGCACTGCCAATGAGGCCACCCTTGCCTTCCTCCAAAGTGAAGGCTAAACGTTCGCCATCCCCGTTGACTTCCTTGAGCCAAACCTGGTATGGACCTTCGTTTTCCGGTAGCTGAGCGGACACGGTGAAGCGAACTCTTTCATCTCTTACTTCATACTTGATTTCACCACTAGCTGTTGCCGATCCTACTAACTCAACTGTCTCGAAATCTCCTACTCCGCTGAGGGCCGCTTGTACTTCAGTCTCACTTAAGTTCTCAATCTGTACTCCTTCACCAAACAACTGCTCCTCAGCCTGCTGGGTTCTCATGTTGTACCAACGAAATACCAGCAAAAAAACAACGCTGACTACCACGAGTGGAAAAATGTACGGAGTATATTTTTTCATCCTGCCCCTTTGTATGTTACTTTTGCGCCGCTGGACTTGCTGCCGGCGATGCTGTTTGGTTCAACAAGGACTCAACTGCATCAAGCAATTGAGGGACAGGTACTTGCTGACCATTCACAAAAAATGTCGGTGTAGCACTAATGCCGATTTTCTCACCGTAGACTGAGTCATTAGAGACTGCGGCCTGGAGGCTACTGTCCTCTATTCTCTCTAAGAATGCTGCTTTGTCAATCTGTAATTGTTGCGCATATGAAGCAAACTGTTCGTATAACACTTCCTTGTCTGTTACAGTCGCCCATTCCTCTTGTTGCTCAAACAAAAGATCATGCATCGGCCAAAACTTATCGAACGTACCTGCTGCTTCAGCTGCATACGCTGCTGACCGAGCGTTCAAGTGAATTTGATCAAGTGGGAAATGACGATAAATCAGTCTAGTAGTTGCTCCATGTCGCTCCATCACTTGTTCAACCATCGTTTGAGCTGCTCTGCATGCTGGACACTGAAAGTCACTAAACTCAACAATAGTTACTTGTGCACTTTCTGTCGCTCCCTTAACGTTTCTCAAATCGGCAATGAGCTCATTTTCCGGCACACTTACTTGTGTAGCTTCTTGACCGGTACCAGAAAAAGCAAACGCGACTACAACAATCAAAACAATCGTACCCACAACGGTGCCTATAAGAAGTGGAAGATTTTTCATAGTGCCTTAGTGTAACATAGCACTGCTAGAGAGCAACTGAAGTTTTGCAAAAAAGCTGCTAACAATTCGTACTGTTTTGCATCTGTCTCAACCTGGCTTTATAATGTTCTTTAAGTATGGGTAACTCTGTTGAAACACAAGCTCTCCCTTCACGTATCGAACTCAAACCCTTCGTTCTGTCCCCAAGAAAAGCACAGACTGTTCTGCTGCTTGGTCAAACTATTGAGTGGGACACAACAGATGAAAAATCTGCTCCTCCAGAAAATTTCTACAGTATTGAAAGCGCTGTTGCTGCCAGACAAGGTGACTGGCAAACTGCACTGAATGCGCTCAAGCAGATAAAAACAATTAGCGCATTTACGGACACGTGCCAAGAACTGCTGGTTACACTTACCGAACCACAAGTAGCTCCAAAGCGCCAACTTTCTCAGAAACAGCAGCTGGAAATTTATCGGAATATCTTGAACGCATTCACCAGTAGCACCACTCTGGTTTTTTCAGAACCGCTAGAGTTTTTTGTACATTCGGCTGACGCCTACAACCGCATCATGAGAAAATCAACAATAGACAGAGCGCTTAAGGAGGAAGTTGAGTATTGGGCTTCGATGCATGGTTGGAAGTTCAGCTCAAGTTGGAACATTGAGTCGTACGATAAGCTCGGATGGGCAATAAGACTTAGCCAATACGGATACATGCGAGAATATATACCAGACCCACAGCACTTTTTCACAAACTTGATGGAAAAATCGAATGCTTTTGATGACATGAGAATGAGTCATTTTAATGCCGTTGGTCTGGTTCCACTTATTGAGGCATATGACGTGCCGAATAAACTTGATGAACTCATATCAAGATACCAGGAAGCAACAACAGTATTCGCTAGGCTCGCAATACTCACCCAAGTTTGTATCGAAGCTGTCACTGCTCAACACCCACAGGCAAATCAATTCCTTGATGATTATGTTAAATTACTCGGTAATTATTCTGAAAACTCAATGCTTTTTGACCAAACGCATCATCAAGTTTTGCACCTCCTCAATGTCCTCTGTAGACAGCAGTACTCACCTTTATATGTCCGAAGAGTTGCCATGGCATTTTTAACTCCTGTCGAAGAGTCATACTTTTCGCTGTCTCTCAAAGTGGAAATTCGGCACACTGTACTGCTCGAAACTGTCCAATCTGCTCTGTACTCCGATATAAGCAAAATTCTTGCTGGCGCGGTTCTCAAAGATCTTGAGCAGTTACTGGAGGAAGCGTTGACAAAATCGAGTTTTCATCGTGATGTCACCATACTTACTAAAATCGTCAGCAATTTAGCCCGGATCAACTTTCCAGTTGCCAATGATGTTTTTCCTCGTTTACTCAACACCAAGTTATCCTTTTCTACCACTGAAGCTGAAAGTGCATCAGTAAAAGTTAATATCTGCTACTACTGGCTCAAAGCAGGATATGAACAAGAAGCAATTCAGTACGCCAGTGAACACTTTTCTGCAAATTATCTCAAAATATTTTTCCTGCTTATCAGCAATAATCAACAACTGGAAACTAAGCAGCCAATTAAGAATGATGTTAGTAGAGAGCTCGTAATTGAAAGTGTGCAGCTAACTCCTTTTCTGGGAAGAAAAGCTCAAGAAATTGGGGCCAAATCACAACAAGAGCTACACATCCCTGAAACAATTGATTTCTTGCCCTATTTGATAGCTCAGGCTGCATACGCAGACACCACTCAAGTAAAGCGCCAATCACTCAAACGAGTCGAAGAGTTACTCCCAAGCTGTACTACAGAACAGTTGCACACGGCTCTAGCTTCAATGCGTGATTGTTGGCAGTACACGATCACGTGCACCGTGCTGTTCAGGCGTATTAACCACAAGAAGGAAAAAGATTATCGATTCGAGCTGCCAGAAACTACACAATACCTGATTATTTTAGAGTTCCTTATAAAACTCGAGAACAGTAAGGCAGCATCCATGTTGGAACAGTTAAGTGCAAATTACTCACTTGCCGAACAAGATCCCCAGCAACATCTCCAAATAATTGATACTCTGTTTCAGACCAAAGTCTGGTCTCCACAGCTCAGAGTTGAGCTCATACGACGCTCGCAACAATCTGAGATAAGCTCTCGGTACATAAAAGTACTGATGTATCTTACTCACTTTCACAATACCCGGCTCACGATAGAGACACTCAACTTGATTGAGCCCGATCCCAAAGCTAAATTGGAAAGCTATGAGCTCATTCTGCGAATAAAAGACTTATTTGCAGCATATGAAGCTTTGCCTAAACCACTTTCGCCAATGATTTCCGGACACCTTTCGCAGTCTCATCCAGAAGCTACCCATGGCCTGTATCTAGCTACCAGTGGACAGTATCGGTACGGACACCTTGGGTCGTATAAATTCGATCAGTTTCAAAAATTACTGCAACTAACTAATCAATTCGATATTGATGTGGTTTCCCTCCGACAACTTAAAACTTACCTAGAAAAAGTTGGACTTGCGAATAAGGCTGAGACTATCATGGCAAACTTAGAGACAGGCTTGCATCCATTCGCACCAGATATGTCACTTATGAGTCATGAGTTCCAGGTAAGAACTGATTTGCATTTTGAAACTAGCCTAGTCAGCAAGCAGATAACTGAATTACTACAACACAGCAAGGTGCCTGCAACGACGATTTCAGCTTGCGTTGATTCTGACGGTGGATTTTCTATCCAGAAAGCATTCTCTTTGCTTCAGCTTCGCCTAGAGAAAAGCAAACTTGCAACCGATATTCCTAATTATTTCGAGATGAACTGGAAGCAGTTATTTTTTAGTCATCTCGCCAATGGTGTACCTCAGTTAATGCAGGATGAGATAAGTATTCTTTTTGAACAGCTTGAGTCACTAACCAACAGAAAAGTTAAGGAAAGTAATAAAACCAAATCTTTGAGGATCTCGTTTATCGAAAAAGGACAGGAACTTTTGAGGTTCTTGCGCGCTACTGATGTGGTTCGCTGTTGCGTCAACTCGAGTGAAGCGGCATACGTACCCTACATGGCCCGTCGTGCAATCTCACCTACAGCACTGACATTCGATATCACGGATACAGAAACTGGCGTGATTGTGGGAAACGTCGAGACTCGAATGGGTGTTAACACTGAGACACAAGCCCTGGAACTGTGCTGTGTTGGAATTTATAGCGCTTATAAAAATAAAGCCATGATTGAGGAAGTGCTAGGTTTTATCGAGCGCTCTTTAGCTCAACCACTCAGATTAGCAGCTATTAACATTGCGAGCATATACGGCGGAAAAATTTCTAAACCACTGTGGTACAGTCCCATTCCTACGGAAGAAGAAAAGCTTTTCTTAGAGCCACTACTGGACGTTGTATATGCACAGAATCAACTGCCAGTCACCTGGGGCGGTGACGATATTGGCCAGCTCAAAAATGGCCCAGTCGAATTCAAAGGCTATAGGAAAGAACTTCCTTGGGTTTTGTTCTAGATCATCAACCAATCGGCCAAACTTGTTGGCCGGTTGTGGTATCAACAACAGTTATCGCAGCCGTGGGACAACTTTGAGCACCGAGCAACTTAGTCTCATCATCATTCCCATCTTGTGAGATAACTTTGGCCAGTCCTTCTTCGTCGAGCTCAAAAACTCCAGGAGCAATGGCAACACAACTTGCAGCCCCAATACACTTGTCTCGAATCACTGCAACCTGATACTTGCCAACTTGTTTTGACTGGACTACGGTTGGCGGCTGACCTGCCTGTACTGGTGGTGTAATGGAGGTTTGCACTCCACTCGCATCCGTTGTAACCGAGGGTTGAACCTGTGACTTTTGAATCCCATCATTCATAGATTCCTCTCTTCAATTTAGTAGAACTTTTCGTGATGAATAAATGTTTCTGACACCCCACTCTGTTGCAACAACTGAATTGTATCCTTAACCATATGCTCATTACCACAGATGTAAAAACCTGTATTAGGTGGAACACCATGAACTGCTAAACAATCAGTTACTCGGCCTCTGCAAAGAGGCCACTCGTCAGCAGCTTTTGATAGTACAGGATGAAACTTGAAGTTTGGAAAAGCTTCTGCTAAATCCTGAAAGTCATTCTGCCAAAACAGGTCTTGTGCGTACCGAAGTCCCCAATAGAGCGTGATTGGTCTAGTGTCAAGCTGTTCTTGTAAGAGATGTAATATCATGGAGCGAAATGGAGTGATACCGGATCCAGTTGCGACAAACGCCAACGACTGTTCTACACCAGAACTTGCAAGAGTAAACACGCCCATCGGGGCAAGCACGTCAACTTCATCGCCAAGCTTGAGACTCTCTATGTAGAGCGACCCGATACCTTGTGGAGAAATGTCTACCAGAAGTTCAAAGCTGTGCTGCACACCTGGAGGGCTGCAAATTGAGTACGAACGTCGCTCACCGCGCTCAGACACCTTCATCGAAACATACTGACCAGCAGCAAACTGAATGAGGTGCGGAGAAACTAACTCAAAAGTATATTGGACGAATTTGTCGTTATGAACAATTCTATCTTCTAGGCGAGCAGTAAATCGTTGGGGTGGCATAACCGCCATAGTATCATCACTAGCTGAGTTTTTCCATCGCAGCCTGCCATCTCTTGCCGTGCCACAAACCAAGCGCGAGTGTTGCGAGATTAGTGTATTCTTGGGTTCTGGTTACCCAACTCTCTGTTATCGCTCCAATGAAACCACCTTTTGAACGGATATCATCGACACCTGTTATCTCTGCGAGCAGTGGACCCATTTCTCGACCATCTCTGATTGATTGGGCTATCCTCTCTGGAATACGAAACCTTGAACCATTTGCTGCGTACACATCGCCTTGTTCGTCAACAACCACAGCCCAAACGGTGTTCCACAATCCATCTGACTGCTCAGCCACCCCACCTTCCAAGCCCATTCCTAAAAGCAAACCACCAACTTTTTGTTGCTGTCCATGTATCAGTGCGGCTCTCGCACGACCAGTTGCGCCAGCGCGGGTTTCTTCATCCGACATTGGTTGCTCTGCAACACCACTCGTAACTGAAACACCGGTAACAATGCCAGATGATACTGAAAGAACTGCTGCCTCAGCCGCTGCTACTTTGGCCCGATTGGTCGAACCCAACCACAAGTGTATTGGTGTGTTATCAGTGTTGTTTGACGCGTGCATTCAATGCCTCCTGTATGACTCGCAACCCAAGGCCCAGGCACTTTTTCCTGGCTGGCGCAATAGATGCAAGTCCTAGTAAATCCAATACATCTGCTTCTGTCAACTTTTGGACGTCCTCAACAGCTGACTCTTGAATAGCTGCCGCAATACTGCTCAGTGCCGCTTGACTAATGATACAGCCATTCCCTTGCCACTTAAGCTCGCTGATATAGTGACCAGTCGGGTCAAGCTGGATGAACACTTCAGTAGTATCGCCACACGACGCGTTGGTCGCGGTATGCCTAATTTTAGCCTCAGCAATAGCACCTTTATGCCGCTGATCTCTCGCTGCTTCAATTATCGTCTCCTGATATAAGTCATCAATAGTGCTCATGGCCATGTTTCTTCTTTTTGAGTGGGTGTAAACCGCATCATCCTACTGTTGTGTGTCAGTCTCCTGTTTACAATTACCTTTTAATCAAGCGCCAAACACTGACTCGACTTTCTGCAAAGCCTCTACTAGTGCGTCAACGTCATCCAATCGGGAATAGACTTGAAAGCTTGCTCGAACAGTTGCCTGCCAGCCACAAGCCTCATGAAGTGGCATAGTGCAGTGATGGCCAGATCGCACGACTATTCCTTCACTGTCGAGCACCTGTGCAACGTCGTGGGCGTGAACTGAGTCATGAACAAATGCAACTGAGCCAACTCTCTGCACCCTGCCTGAAGTATCTAATGGAGCCGGACCGATAAGCTGAATATGCGGAAGTTTTCTAAGTTGTTCGTAGGCATATGCAACTAAGTTAGCATCATGACTGGCAACTGCTTCCATACCCAAACCTGCTAAGTAATCACATGCCGCTTTTAAACCCACAACTGATGCAACATCGGGTGTGCCTGCCACAAATCGCTCGGCAATCTCCGGATGAAACGTCGTCCCCTTTTCATGTACTTCTGCGATCATGCCGCCACCGAATAACCATGGACGCATCTCACTACTCTCCAAAAGCTCCCGGCGCGCTAAGATTCCTCCAATACCCATTGGCCCCAACATCTTGTGACCACTAAACGCATAGAAATCTACATCAAGATCGCGAAAACGAACCGCCACATGAGGCACAGCCTGAGCGCCATCAACCAGAATCCGAGCCCGAGGTGAAAACTGACGTACCAACTTTACTAGTCGCTGCAAATCAACAACAGTCCCCAAAGTATTTGATACCTGCGTACAGACGACAAGTTTAACCTGTTCAGTCAGTAGATTCTCAACGATATCCCAATCAAGTTGTCCCTCTTTAGTAACTGAGATGTATTTGAGCGTCGAGCCAGTTCTTTGACTGAGCTGCTGCCAAGGAACTATGTTCGCATGGTGTTCAAGTTGGGTGGCGAGAATCACATCTGAGTCGCTGAGGTTGCGGTCACCCCAACCATACGCGACACCATTTATTGCTTCGGTGGCGTTGCGAGTAATAATCAGTTCTTCTGGAGCTGCACCAAGAAACTGCGCGACTGCTGCATGCGACTGCTCGAACAAAGTTGTACTCTCGTCAGATAAGGTATGCACCCCACGGTGAACATTCGCGACATGGTTCTGGTAGTACTCGGTGAGAGCAGTTATGACTTGCTGAGGCTTGAGGCTCGTAGCGGCACTGTCCAAGTAGACCAAGGGCTTCCCATTGATAACACGAGACAGTTGAGGAAAATCAGCTGTTAGACTGTGATCAAACATACCGTGTATTGTACCAGGGATTTGTGTGCCTACTCGAGATAGTAGTTAGATCTCCCCCGTTTTTTACCCCACGCCAACATCATTAGCCAACACAACAACGCTTCTATACCTGAAAACCCAACTTGTGAAGTTATGTTGATATAATCAGAGAATGACTTATCCAGAGAATATCGAAAGAGCCGATTTAGTGTTGGCGCCCAGCTCAGAACTTGAGCGGCAAAAACGGATGCTGGATACAGTCAGAGCCTTTTACTTGTTGCATGAGACAGAGCTATCAAAGCGAATGATGGTAGCAACACAAGATCTACAGCGTAATTTAGAATTGCTAGGAGATGCAGCA
>CAZBTU010000030.1:8670-12682 GCA_964494905.1 uncultured Pseudomonadales bacterium
ATGCAGCAGACCTTCACATCGAACACATTGATTATGACGCTATTGACGTAGTACTTGTTGAAGCTTTTGTGCAACATGTGGAATTTGGCACCCCATATTCTGTGCTGACGGGTGAAAATCAGAGTGAAAAATATATTGAGTCTCAATTTAAAAGATTTGTATCAATGTTTTGCGTAACAAGGAAGTTAGATGATAGATATGCTCCATTATTTGTCAAAGCAATCAATCTTAAACATAGAATAATTGATGACCTGAGAGATACAATCTCATTAGACAGTTCAATCCCGGGAGTTAGAAGTAGCGACTTTATGCAATCATTTAGAAAATACCACGCAAGACTTGCAGCGCGAGGTATTACTGTTCCTGCAGAAATTATTGAGCTAGAGAAACAACTAACTCAATGATCAAAAACATTGCAGAATTTACCAACCTTGTCAAATTTATCACTAGATTTCCAAAAACCCCTCAACAACCATCTCCTCAGCCTGCCGGTGTGACAACCCCCGGCTCATCAAATAAAACAACTGCGATTCCGGAATCCTAGAAACACTAGCTGCATGCGAACACTTCACATCGTCACTGAGAATTTCCAGTTCTGGTACCGCTTCAGCTTTAGCCTCATCAGACAACAGCAAAATACGTTCTGTTAAAAAAGACTGCACATCAGGACAGTGCTCATCAATCACAATTTTTCCGTACAAACGCAGTTGGCTTTTGTCTCGCGCCACTCCTCGGAACTCAGTCGTTGCTCGGGTGTGTGGGGCGCGATGATGAATAATAATTGACACGTTCTGAATATCCGAACCCGCTGTTGAGAAAACACCAGATATAGCGGCTTCTGCACCAGGTGCATCCAACACCACTATATACTCACCAGGACCAGGAACCACAACTCTGCTGTGCTCATCCTTTCCAATAATAGTCGTGTTCGGAGTTTGCACAGACATCAGCCAATACTCCCTTCCATCTCATGATCAATCAACCTGTTCATTTCTACCGCATACTCCAGTGGCAACTGTCGTACCAAGTCATCAATAAACCCATTGACAATCAGCTTGCGCGCATCAGCTTCACTCACTCCTCGACTCATCAAATAAAACAGTTGATCATCGCCAATTTTGGAAACCGTTGCTTCGTGCTGCACTTCGACATTTGAGTTGAAAATTTTATCCACCGGGTAAGTGTCGGATCGAGATTCCGGGTCCAACAACAACGCATCGCAGATTACCGTATTTTTGCTGTGGTGTGCGTTTGGTCCGACGTTGACCAAGCCACGGTAACTAGTTCGGCCCCCACTTTTGCTGATAGATTTTGAAACAATTGTTGAGCTGGTATATGGTGCTAAGTGAATTGCTTTGGAACCAGTATCTTGGTGTTGACCTGCGCCTGCGAGTGCCATTGAGAGTGTTTCACCCTTTGCGCCTTTGCCAGCTAAAATAAATCCCGGGTACTTCATGGTGACTTTTGAACCCATGTTGAAATCCGTCCACACCATCTGCCCCTCTTCTTCCACCCATGCCCGTTTCGTCACCAAGTTGTAGACGTTTTTGTACCAGTTTTGAACGGTGGTATATTGGCAGCGAGCACCTTTTTTGACGAAGATCTCGACGACTGCGGAGTGCAGGGAGCCAGTAGAAAAGTTTGGTGCAGTGCAGCCCTCAATATAGTGAGCTGACGCCCCCTCATCAATAATAATCAGCGTCCGTTCAAACTGCCCAGCGTTCGGTGAGTTAATTCGGAAGTACGTCTGTAGCGGCATCTTGACGTCCACACCCGGTGGTACATACACAAAAGATCCCCCAGACCAAACAGCAGTGTTGAGAGCAGAAAACTTGTTATCGCCACTAGGAATAACTTTACCAAAATACTCTTTGACTAAATCGGGGTGTTGGCGCAAAGCATCGTCCATGGAGAGAAAAATCACGCCATCTTTTGCGAAAACTTCTTTGAGCGAGCCGTAGACGACTTCGGAGTCGTACTGCGCTTTTACACCTGCCAAAACCGACCGCTCTGCCTCTGGAATCCCCAGTCGCTCAAAGGTTTCTTTAACATCTGCAGGCACATCATCCCAGGACTTTGCCACAGCATCCGTCGGGCGCAAATAATATGAAATCTTGTCAAAATCTATTGCCGATAAATCAGCACCCCAAGGTGGCATTTGTTTCGCCAAAAACTGTTCATAGGCTATTTTTCGCAACTTCAGCATCCACTCTGGCTCGCCCTTTAGTGCAGAAATTTCATCCACTACTCCAGGACGCAAACCTGGCTTAGTGATGTGTGTGTACTTGTCAGTCGGGAACGAGTACCCATGCTCATAGGAATCAAGTCCTTGGGCTTCAAAGTCAGTAGTATTTTTTTGTGCAAAACGAGCCATGATAGTTAGAAATTACTGCGCAACTTTTTTGAGTGCCAACTCCACTGCGTCTTTGACAAACTTACCCTTGAATAAATCAAAGTCATAGTCACCGACTTCTTCGAGTGAGACCCAAGCCGAATCAGTGTGTTCGTCGCTCAGTTGCACCACCGGCTGTTCGGGCAGCAAAACCACCCAGACGCAAATGATGCTAAACAGCTGTTTGTCAGCATCAAAAAAAGTATTAAACAGCACCAAGTTTTCTGGTACAAACGCTGCAGTGTCGACCACGATGCCAGTTTCTTCCAAAACTTCCCGCGCTGCATCCACCGCGTATTGACCAAAACCAGATTCCCCTGTCTCTGGCCACTCACTATTCCCACCAGGTGCATCCCATTTTTCTGGTCTTGAACTTGCGTCGGCGGCACGTTTGAGCAACAAAACTTTACCATTAGCAACCAGTGCAACTTTTTGCAATAACTTAACGTTCTCGGTTAATTGATGGGGAATTCGCTGTGGCATTACGACTCCTGTTTGTCTGTTTTGTCTGCGTAGCCTGTGGTCTCAATTTGTTCTGCCAGTTCTGCATCGCCTGTTTGTACGATCTTGCCCTTGCGCATAACGTGGACGAAGTCGGGCTTGAGATACTTTAGAATTCTTTGATAATGCGTGATGACTAACACACCCGTGTTATAACGCTCGATCACCGCGCGCACTCCACGCGCAACTTTTTTAATTGCATCAACGTCCAAACCAGAATCGGTTTCATCTAAGATCGCGTACTTAGGTTCAAGTACCGCCATCTGCACAATTTCCAACTGCTTTTTCTCGCCACCACTGAAGCCTTCGTTTAATCCCCGACCCAGCAACTGTGTACTCACCTGCAAATCTTCAGCCAGCTTGGTGAGGTGTTTACGAAACTGTAAAACCTTGGCAAACTGTTTTTCAGTTTGATCAGCGAAGCGAGCCTGATGAGCCAAGCGCAAGAAGTTTTGCACTTTTACCCCAGGTATTTCCACTGGATACTGAAACGCTAAGAATAGGCCTAGTTGAGCACGCTCATCGGGCGATAACTCTAACACGTCAGTGCCATCCATGGTCACCGATCCACCAGTTACCTGATAATCTGGGTGACCAGCCAAAGTCGCAGCTGTGGTAGATTTACCCGAACCATTTGGACCCATTAGGGCGTGAACTTCACCCGGTCTAACGGTCAGTGATACACCGCGCAAAATACTCATGTCGGCAATTGATACCTGTAAATTCTTGAGAACCAAACCTTTTTGCATGAGGTAGTAGTATACAGGAGGTGAGGTTGAGAATAAACCAGTAGGGAACACAAGCATTAAACGATTTTGTGCGAGTAGTTTATACTAACCATATGAAACTCAACGCACCATTATTTTTACTTGGCACATGCACATTTCTGCTTGGCTGGCTCTATGTCAACGGATTCGGTTTCGTTGAAGCAGAAGCTGAAATCTACCATGCTGGCGAGGTGTATCGCTCCTTGGGCATACTGGCTCTGCTACTTGGTTTCTTTTTTGAGCAGCTGATGCGACGCAACAAAGTATGGAGTGCAATCGTGCTGGTGCTAGCTACTCTGATAGCTGTTCTGCACTTACCACCACTGTTGCTGTGGCTTAGTAATGCCCCAGT
>CAZBTU010000031.1:0-8461 GCA_964494905.1 uncultured Pseudomonadales bacterium
GCTTTTTCAGCTTGCGCTTTTTGCATGGCTTCGCCAATTTTTTGGGCTGACTGCAAGGTTTCGTTGGCTGCAGTTTCGAGTGCTTCCTTGGTAGCGTCGTCTTTGCTTGCCAGCTCTTTAAGTTTGGTGACATTTTCCTCGATCGACTTTTTGGTTTCCTCGTCGAGCTTGTCACCGTACTCTTTGAGTTGCTTTTCAATCTCAAAAGCAACACCATTAGCATGGTTGCGGGCCTCAACTAACTCGCGTCGTTCTTTGTCTTCAGACGCGTGCTTTTCCGCGTCGGCTTTCATTTTTTCAACTTCTTCGTCAGAAAGATTAGTCGAGTTCTGAATAGTGATTTTTTGCTCTTTGCCAGAAGTCTTGTCCTTAGCGGTGACATTGAGGATGCCATTTGAGTCAATATCAAACGTCACTTCTACCTGAGGCATACCTCGGGGCGCTGGTGGGATACCATCGAGGATAAATCGACCCAAAGAACGGTTGTCAGCTGCCATTTCTCTCTCACCTTGCAAAACGTTGATCTCTACTTGTGTTTGATTATCTGCTGCTGTCGAGAAAATCTGAGATTTACTGGTGGGAATTGTAGTGTTGCGCTCAATCAGGGGGGTTCTAACTCCACCTAATGTCTCAAGTCCAAACGTGAGTGGAGTGACGTCCAGTAAGACCACATCTGAAACCTCACCACCGATCACACCAGCTTGAATTGCAGCACCCACTGCGACTACCTCATCTGGGTTGACACCCTTATGAGGCTCTTTGCCGAAAAACTTTTTAACTTCTTCCTGGATCTTCGGCATACGTGTCATGCCACCGACTAGAACAACGTCACCAATATCAGATGGCTTCATTCCAGCATCCTTGAGGGCTTTCTTGACAGGTTCGAATGATTTTTGCACTAGGTCATCAACCAACTCTTCATACTTAGCGCGAGTCAATGTCATTGTCAGATGAAGCGGTTGACCTTCGTCTCCCTGGGTAATAAAAGGCTGGTTAATTTCAGTTTGTTGCGCACTTGATAGCTCAATCTTCGCTTTTTCGGCCGCATCTTTAATACGCTGGAGTGCTTGAGGATCTTTGGATATATCTTTGCCGTTTTCTTTTTTGAACTCAGCGATAATCCAATCAATGATCTTGTTATCGAAATCATCACCACCCAAGAAAGTATCGCCATTGGTAGCCTTGACTTCAAAGACTCCATCACCAATTTCCAGCACAGAAATGTCAAAGGTACCACCACCCAAATCGTACACTGCAATAGTCTTGCTGCCCTTTTTATCCAGACCATATGCTAGGGCTGCAGCCGTGGGCTCGTTAACAATGCGCTCAACAGTCAATCCAGCAATCTCCCCGGCCTGCTTGGTTGCTTGCCGTTGTGAATCATCAAAATAAGCAGGTACCGTAATTACTGCGCGTGTGACTGGTTGACCGAGATAGCTCTCTGCATCTGCTTTTGCCTTGCCTAAAATCTTAGCTGAAACTTCTTGAGGAGTCAGCTTCTTGCCGTCCATCTCAACCACAGCCATGCCATCTTTACCCTCGGTCACAATATAGGAGACGTGCTTCACAGCTTCTTTGACAGCCTTCTCACTAAACTTGCGCCCCATGAAACGCTTAACTGAGTTCACTGTTTTCTTAGGATTGAGAACCATTTGTCGTTTAGCGACATCGCCAACTACAATTTCATCACCCTTAAAAGAAACAATCGACGGGTATGTGTTGCGACCCTCTGCAGTTGGAATAACTTTGGCTGTTCCAGCCTCCATTACAGCTACAGCTGAGTTGGTCGTCCCAAGGTCAATTCCTATAATCTTGCCTGTTGCGGTTTTGGTATCTGCCATATTCCCTTTCAGTTCAGTTGCTGATTTTTTACCTTGTTTTTCGTTATTTTAGCAGACGATCTATTTGACTGCTAGTATTAATTATGCTTTCTTTTTCTTATCAGTTTGTGTCTCTGCTGCCTTGCCCAGAATTACCTTAGCGTGTTGAACAACCTCGCCGTATAGAGTGAAACCAGGTCGTACCTCTGAGGTCACTTCCGTACTTTCATTGTATTGCTCAACAGCTTCCATTAAGCTGACATCAAATGGCTTTCCGAGTGTCTCAATTTTTTTCAAACCATGTCGCTCAAGCGTCTGCCAGAATTGCGTTATCACTAGATTGAGCCCCTTGTCATTAACTTGCTCGGCTGCTCGAGCTAAATGTTCGATGGGCAGAAGCAGCTCCGTAACAAAGTCTTTGGTAGCTAGTTTTACCCAGCGAGATTGCTCTTCCTTGTTTCTGCGAATGAGGTTCTGATAGTCAGCCAACAATCGTTGTTCACGAGTTCTTGATTGATCCAACTGCTCTCGCAATTCATCCACTATACCTGCAGGTTCGCTCGATTGAGTTTCTTCCTGTTCATCAGGAATAGTGATCTCATCGGTGGCATTGCGATTGGTGTCGTCAGTCATACACACTTTCTGCTGTTACTTGCAATTATTATTGTGATTTAGTCAACAATTTCCCGAATTAAACCACGAACGTACTTCATCATGGGTATCATATAGGAGTAGTCAAACCGGCAGGAGCCGAACACACCGACATGACACAGATGTCCTTGGACCATGACGCTCATATGAATTACTCCGACTGGCGCCAAAAACTTATTTCCAAGTTCTTGACCATACAGAACTTGCACCGGATTTTCGCTGGTTGCCGAGCCGAAAATTTCTTCTAGAGTCTGGTATTGCTCAATTAATTGCAGCATATTGCGCATAACTTGGATATCATAGAACTCGGGCATTTCCAGCAGATTGGCGTAACCAGCATGGTATAACTGCTGAGGATCAACCATAGTCACCGCAAGAGCCTGCGATTTATCAGCCAAAACCTTGGTAATTTCTTGCCAAAGTTGACCCATTTCTTTTCTGGAGTTCCAAATTTTTTCCTTGGCTGAAACTTCATCAGCTACAGACAGCTCCTTTTCTTTCATGAGCTCGTTGACATAAAGCTTGAGGGCCATGGGTGTGGGAGAGCGACCGGCACTGGTGTGTGACTTGGACAAATAACCCTGCTTTGTGAGATATACCATCTCGTTACGAATGGTGGCAGGAGAAACACCAATACTAAATTTTTTGTCAATGGTATCTGAGCCGACTGGTTCAGCAGTATTTATGAATTCCTCAATGATTGCCCGGAGTATCTGAACCTGACGTGCTGTGAGATCAATCATATTAGCAATAATATAGTGAGAGTGCTAAGATGTCAATGCAAAAAGAAGCCTTTACTTTTGGGCTGATTAAACAGCCTTTTTACACACCGAAACCTGCTGTCAAATAACATTGCTATTGATGATCACTCTGTTAGTGATGATGAGTTGGTTTGCAATTGAACTGCACTCTGCTACATCCCAAACTTTGCCCTAGACAATTGCCCCATCTTTCGGCATACTTTTTTTAATGCCGGTCCCAACTGCAATTCTGATGAAACGGCGAGGACGCCGAATAAAGCTACTGATCCAAGGTGGTTTTATTGGAGCGCTGATTATCGTAGCACTCGTTGGCGCGTTTCAGCTTGATGTTGTCCGCGAGTATTTTTCCCGAGCCTCAGGGGAAAATGCTAACATTCTCATCGACACTAAATTCGTGGAGGGCCCTCTTCCAAGACCATGGCGCAACTTAGCTCAAGGCGGTGAAGGCCATGACTGGCGACTCCAGCCATTAGCAACCCAAGTCAAAGCTATCAACACAGAGTATGTACGCCTCGATCATATCTATGACTTCTACGAAATAGTCCAGGGTGACACTGGCAACCTCACCTTCAACTTTTCTAAACTCGATGTAATTCTTGATGATATTATAGCCTCTGGCGCAAAACCATACATTGCGCTCTCCTACATGCCACCAGCTATTAGCTCGGGTGACATCATTTCTCTCCCACGAAACTGGAGTGATTGGCAACTCACCGTGCAAAAAACTATCGAGCACGTAAGTGGAACTCGCGGCATTGCTGACGTTTATTATGAGGTTTGGAATGAACCCGATCTTTTTGGCGGATTTAAGTACTATGGCGATAAGAACTATCTGACAATGTACAGTTACTCTGCGCAAGGTGCCGCTAACGCCAGAGGGACTCGCTCATTCAAAATTGGTGGGCCGGCTATTACAGCACTCTACAAAAACTGGATTGAAGCACTAGCTCGTCACAGTTTGAAGAACAATCTTAGGCTAGATTTCGTTTCCTGGCACCGATACAGCCATGACATTAACGACTATGTTGAGGATGGAATTAATGCCAAGACTTGGCTTCAACAGTTTCCCAAGCTCGCCAATGTTGAGCTGCATATTACCGAATGGGGCCATGACAGCAAAAACCACCCTGGTTATGATACGGTTTATGGCGCCACTCACACTGTAGCTGGAAGTATCGAAATGACTGGGTTAATTGATCGTGCCTTTATTTTTGAAATTCAAGATGGGAAAGACCCTGCTGGTCAAGCAAATTGGGGTCGCTGGGGCATGTTCACCCACAAAGATGCCGGCGCCCAAGCAAAACCACGCTACCGTGCCCTACAAATGCTTGAACGACTTGGGAACGAGCAACTGCGACTGTTGGGGAAAGGGACTTGGGTAAAAGCACTGGCAGCGCTTGATACAGAGGAAAACGTTGGTGTTGTTTTGGCAAATTTTGATCAGCACGGGAGACATATTGAACAAGTGCCCATCACTTTTACAAACATTCTTCCTGGAACGTATACCATCACCAAGCAGCTCTCAACTGGCCAGCAACTATCTGAAACTGTAGCTACAAGTGCGGCGGCTCTAAAGACTGAGCTTTTTATGCCAGCAAACAGCTATGGTTTCGTACAACTGGTGAGAAACTAATAAGTCCTGGTGACTCACACACGCTTCCTGCACACCTAACTACATTTGGATTCGGTGATCAATTTTGAGTTTTGCGTGTCGCGGATACCACTTCCGCCAAGTAACGCAAAATTACCTCTTGAAAGTGCTGCTTAGAGAACTCGAGCGCGTGTGAGTGAATTGCTTTGATGTTGAGGTTCATCTTACTGATTTTTTGATATGCATTCCCCAGTGATTCTATAGTGAAATCATCGAAAAATGTTCCAGTTTTCCCCTCTATCACTGATTCGAGTGGCCCTCCAGACCGGTGTGCAATGACAGGCACACCGTGCCCCATAGCCTCCACTGGTACAATGCCAAAATCTTCGTCTTCAGCTGGAAAGAAAAGCGCGCGCGCACCTGCATACAGCTCATGCAGCTGCGCGTCGGTGACTTCACCCAGAAACTCTACCGTAGGCCCTGCAATTGACTGTAAGTATGCTAATCCTTTTCCCACCCCAACAACTTTGAGCGGTAGGTTTAGTTCAGTTGCAAGTTGTACTGTCAAATCAACATGCTTGCTTTTGGCAATTCGGCAGACCGAAAGGTAAAACTGTCTCTTACTGAGTGGAATCAGCGGCGGGTCAGCCGGTACGTCTACTGGTGGGTATATCACAACTGAAGTCCGACGATAAAACTTTTGAATACGACGAGCTGTTTCCTGAGAATTAGCAATAAAGTCGTTGACTACCTGGGCTATATGAAAATCCCTGACGCGCAAATAATGGTTAATGATCGTGCCAAATAGCCTAGTGACTGGGTTATGCTGCCAATCTGTCATTGTGGTATAGCCATAGAGCGATCGTGCCGGTGTATGGCAGTAGCAAACATGGACTCCATTTGGTACACGAACAGCCTTGGCAAAATACGCATTACTCGATGAGATAACTAAGTCATAGTCAGTTAAGTCAAAACGGGAAAAATACTCGGGAGCCCACACCCGCAATGGTGAAAAAAGCTGTTTGTAAAACGGAATGCGCGTAAGCCAACTTTCCCGAATATCCCAATCTGCAAATCGCTGCCAATGCCCTCCTGCGACCACGGGATCAGTAAAAGCAACGTATACCGGCGCATCAGGAAAGAGTTCATGCAAAGCTTCAAGTACACGTTCAGCTCCACCATACTCACGCAAGTAATCGTGTGCTAGCGCGACTTTAAGTGAACGCAATCGTTTTGGAATAGTTACACTCATATCTAGACTCTAAAACAAGGCCTGCTGAACGGCAAGCTCGAACTCATCTTTAGGCAGTAGATGGATGAGTGATCGAAATTCCAGCTCTTCAAACCGCTTAGTAACTCTTTCCTTGTCATATGAGGTCACCAAACAATCATCCAATTGAAACTTGATGGGCACTTGGCGATTAATTGTCGCCAACTCCCGGCTCAGGTATGCTTGGTCTTTGTCTCTGACTAGCTTCTCTACCAATCCTGGCTTGAGCAGCTTAGGGTGAGTCGCTACTACCTCCGGATCTTCCACAGCCTGGTAGACACCGTCGACAGTCTGGAAGGTTGTTATTAGTGCTACCGCGGTTTTGGGACCAACGCCTTTGACTCCTGGAATGTTATCTGATGGATCTCCCATGAGTGCTTTGAGGTCGACGACCTGGTTCGGCCAGACGCCAATTCTTTTATACACTGCCTCAGCATCGTATTCAGTATCGGTTTTGTTGCCTCCGAACTTGCTCGCCCGAGCTGGTATCCAAACATTGACTTGATCAGTAACCAGTTGGAACAAATCTTTGTCCCCAGTCACAACTGTGGAGAGAACTGAAGGTTGGTCGGCCAATTGAGCAGTAATAGTTCCAATCAGATCATCGGCTTCGTAGCCCTCGAGCGAGAACTGAGGAATATTGAGCGTCTCGACGATGCTTTTTATTACATCAATCTGAGGTTTTAGATCGTCGGGCATCGGTGGTCTTTGAGCTTTGTACGCGTCATACACTTGTGATCGTTGGGTTGGGCCCTTATGGTCAAACGTTACCACGCAGTACTCAGGGCCAATATCGCGCAACACAGTCAACAAGATTCTGCTGAATCCATACACGGCATTAACCAGCATGCCATCTGGAGATGTTAAATCAGTGAACGCGTGATATGCACGATAAATTATTGCATGTCCATCAAAAAGCACTAAGCGCTGTTTCTCAGAAGGTGAATGGAAAGGTTCGTTACTTGAAATTGTCATGCTTGTTCGCCCAGTTTTACAATCGAACCACACGCATCAACTATGCTACCAGCCAACACTCTTAACGCTTATTCTGCCCTGTTTGCTTGGCTTTGGGAACACCCATTAGGGCTGCGAACTCATCACCGTCGAGTGACTCGACTTCAAGCAGTCGTTCAGAAACCACATCGAGTTCTTTGTGATATTTCTTGAGCAACGCCATAGCTCGTTTTTCACCCTCAGCGATAATCTTGCGGATCTCGTCGTCAACTTTCTCCTGAAGCGTATCAGAAATTTTGTTTGGCTCACCCCATGCTTTGTTGTAGTTCATAGATTCGTATTGGGGAGCAAAAAACATCGCGCCTAATGGACTCATGCCATACTCAACAACCATTGCTCGAGCTATACGCGTCGCGCGCTCAATATCACTGCTCGCTCCGGCCGTGAGCTCGTTGAAGACAAGCCGCTCAGCTGCCCTGCCACCCAAAAGCACAGAAATTTCGTCGATGAGTTCGGATTGGGTTGTTTGAAGCTTGTCTCGTTCAGGAGGCGTTAGTGTATAGCCGAGTGCTCTGCCTCTTGATACGATCGAGATGCGGTGGACTGGATCTGCCTGAGCAGACATATGAGCAATCACTGCATGCCCAGCTTCGTGGTAGGCAGTCATCTTACGCTCGATTTCGTCTTGTAATCGTTTTTTACTTGGCCCAAGTTTGACTTTCAGTGACGCTTCTTCGACGTCCTCCATTGTGACCATTTTGCGATCTTCACGAGCTACTGCAATTGCAGCTTCGTTCAACATGTTTTCGATGTCCGCACCTGAGAAACCAACCGTGCGCTTAGCGGCTCGCTCCCAATTGAAGTCTTTGGCAAACGGCTTGTCTTTGGCGTGAATAGACAAGATGTATTTTCTCTCTTCCAAATCGGGCAAGTTGACCATCACCCTGCGATCAAATCGACCAGGGCGAACTAACGCCGGATCCAACATATCGCCACGGTTAGTAGCCGCCATCACAATCACATTGTCGTTTTGGGTGAAACCATCCATCTCAACCAAGATCTGATTAAGAGTTTGCTCTCTCTCATCATGACCACCCATACTGCCCATGCCACGAACTCTTCCAATTGCGTCAATTTCATCGATAAAAATAATTGAGGGTGCAAGTTTTTTTGCAGTACTGAACAAATCTCGTACTCTAGATGCACCGACTCCAACCAACATTTCCATGAACTCACTTCCAGCTATAGAAAGAAACTGAACACTGGCCTCACCAGCCACCGCCCGAGCCAACAATGTCTTACCAGTTCCAGCCGGTCCAACCAAAAGTACACCTTTTGGTGTACGAGCACCAACTTTTTTGTATTTTTTGGGATTGCGCAAGAAATCGACAACTTCTTCTAACTCTTTTTTAGC
>CAZBTU010000031.1:8561-9854 GCA_964494905.1 uncultured Pseudomonadales bacterium
GCAACTTTGAGCGAACCGTCTTTATACTCGGCTCGGAGTTCATCACCAGCAACCATCAGACGACTAACCTGTTCTGATTTTATGTCACGAACCAAGTCACTGAGTGGAAGCTTTTGAGTTGCCGTGTCACCAAAAAGGGAAAGGACAAATGGCAAAAACAGCAAAGCCAAAAAAATGTAGAGAAACCCTTTGTTAAGCAAATTATTGAGATTTACTTGAAACTCAAACTCACGAATACGCATCTTGCGCCCTTGTTGAGTCGATTTTTGTGGAGTTGGGTTTTCAGCTGTTGCCATAATAGTTCATACCTTATTGAACTTGATCCTATTGTACCAGATAGTTGCAGACAAATTGCAGTACACGAGGCCGCGCACTGATCGTATGGTCAGTCATCTACCGTGAGGTAGCATACTTCCTGAGCCATATCAAAATATCAGCGAACCGGAGTGCCAGGTGGTGCATCTTTGTCTGGTAGCAACAGTATTGCGTCGGTTTCCCCCGCTGCCAAAATCATTCCTTGGCTTTCGACTCCGCGCAACATCTTAGGTGCTAGATTTGCCAGGTAAACCACTGTTTTTCCAACCAGAGCCTCTGGCTCATACCATGCCTTGATGCCAGATGCGACGATTCTATCGCCTAGTGGACCGACATCAAGAGTTAATTTGAGCAGCTTATCTGCTCCTTCGACTGGTTCGGCAGCTACAATCTTGGCAAGTCGCATGTCAAGTCGAGCAAAATCTGCGTACTCGATAGTTGGTTTTTGTTGAGGTGTGTCCATTAGCCTAACCCAACTTTCTGCCGGACTTCATTCAGCGTTTCCCTAGCCAACATACCGGCTTGCTTGGCACCGTTTCGTATCACATCATCCACATACCCAACGTCACTGACAAGTTGGGCTCGCTTTTCTTGGATAGGTTGTAGTTGCTCGAACACTGCCTTAGCAAGAGACTTTTTGAGTTCACCATAGCGAATACCTGATGAAGTATACGCAGCCTCATACTCTTTTTTCCTCGCATTCCCCTGAAAAAGCTCAACAAACCGGAGCAAGTTAGCAACGCTTCCAGATTGGGGGACTTCTGCACCTCGACCAGAATCAGTAGGCACTGCTGCAAGACGCTTGCTAATGGTTTCCAAGTTATCAGAGAGTGTGATGTAACTGCCTTCGACAGACTTACTCATTTTTCCACTCCCCTGCAAAGACGGAATGTACTCACCAGAAGTTGCAAAACGCTGCGGCTCGGGAAAACTTGTGTCGAACTCTGTATTACACTTTCGAGCAATCTCACGCGCAAT
>CAZBTU010000031.1:9954-12580 GCA_964494905.1 uncultured Pseudomonadales bacterium
GCTGTTTGCTCAATCATTCCTTGAATGTTATCAGCTGGATCAATCGCTAGATTCATCCCTTCGGTGCCCACAAACAATAACCGGTTGGCCGGATGAATTGTGCCATTGTCAGCAATTACTTGTGACGTATTCTCTGTTGCTATAGCCATAGAAAACCTTCTGAAGGCAAGGATAGCAGAGCTGTAGCATTCTGTAAAGAAATGCGTCAATGAACAACATCAGAACTAGAGGGAGAATCGAGGCCAAATGATGAGTCTATCCCAACGAGTCACCTCAACTGCACCAAATATTTTGGTTTAGAGTTCTTCGATCTGGATGGTAGGAGCCATTTCTGGAGCCTCAACCAGTTTGAGATACTTTTCGGTTGTGGTGATGCGCTTATGACCAACCAATTGAGAAATATATACAAGTGGTGTACCAGCGCGTAGCTGCTCAACAATAAACGTGTGCCTTAGATCGTTGACTTTGGCATCTCTTATGCCAGCTAGTCTGAAGTAGCGATCGATTGCAGTGCGAATATTGCGAACCAGGAAAGGTCGGCAAGTTTTGGTCAAGAAAATTGTTTTTTCTCGAGCTCGGGGTCGAACTTGCAAGTACTCTTGCAGTGAATTTTTGGCAGCCAAGTTCATTGGAACTTTGCGAACGCCGCGTGAGTTCTGAGGCCGAATAGTAATGATATTTCGGTCGAAATCAACGTCTGATAGTTCAAGTGCTGCTAACTCACTGATACGCATACCAGTCTGTAGCAAAAGCTCGACGACAGCCGACATCCGCACATCACCTCGGCAAGCATCCCGAAGGGCTCGGTACTCAATCTTTGACAGTACTCGAGGAGGTGCTTGATCAAACTTAGGGTGGATAATTTCGTCAGCAGGGTTACTATTGATTAAATCTTGACTGATCAAAAAGCGGAAAAAAGCTTTGATGGAGTTAATCTTTCTTGAGATAGATTTTCCGGTGTATCGCTGTTTTTTGAGCAATTCCTTGAACTCATCAATATCTTCTGACACAACTTCATCAACTTGAGTTTTGCCTTTCTTGGCAACAAACTCAATAAGTTGTTCAATGTCTTTGCTGTAGGCAATAACGGTCGCGTGCGCCTTACCAACCTGTTTAAGGTGGTCAGTAAACAGCACGTGTGCGTCAGTTAATACTTTACTCATACGACTCTTTCAGACGGCAGGCAATACTATATACTTTGCGTAGTAATATTGCTGTCAGATAACTATATAGATACAAAAACGTTATCTCACAGGATCTTATAATAACACAAGATAGGATTTATTGCAATGCGCAAATTGTTATACCATCCACTGGTTGTATTGCTTGTGACTGCAATGAGTTTCGCGTACTTACTCTCTTTACGAACTACTCTCCAAAAAGCCGATCAACCATCAGAAACAGTCGGCGTATTAGAACAAGAAATCGATTATTTGGCAAGCGAGGTTTCCAGATTAGAGCAACAAGCCGAAGCATCCCAAACCGAGTTTTCCAGAGAAAAAATCATCCGTGACGAACTTTTGATGCAAAAACCTGGTGAGTACATTATCCAGCTGCCAGACACAATCCCAGTTGTTGTTACTCAACCATCACCGCCACCCACACCCACTCCTTGGGAAGCTTGGCGCAAATTATTGCTGCAGTAGTTCAGACTCATTGTGAAAAACCTACGCTGTCAAGCAAGTCATCAATACTTATAAGTAGAACTGTTATTTGAGTGCTGACAAATTGGCGCTCTGACTCCGCCCAATCACTAGTAATGAGCTTCAGCTCGTAGTTCCGCAGGGCTTTGCCGGTCTTCTGGGCACCTGAATAAATTGCTCGAAGTCTGCTGCCCACCAAAAGCGAGTTGTCTCCATACTGCTCAGGAAATTTTGGCAGATCAAGTAGTTTTTTAGCCAGTTGTTGAAGCAACAGAAGCTGTTCGTGAAGCTCATGACCACCTATTGATCCGTTTTCAAAAGATTCTTTTTGAACGCGAACCAGGAGTTGCCGGAACACATAGAGCTCCTTTTGCCAAACTGGAGCTTGCAACGTGTTGAGTCGAAATTCGTCTCGATTTCTCTTCAAGTTCTCGAGTGCTACACCCACAGTTGCCAGCTCATCAGCTGTCAGGTCTGCAAAAACTAAGTTCTGTGAAATTAACTTGAGAGCCTCTGTCAGTACCGAGGCTGTAGGCAGCTGTTCTTTACGCATATAAGTATTCATAGTTAAGATAAAAAATCATGTTCGCACCAGATTGTACCATAGTGAAAAAGGCAAAAAAACAACCCTCGAGTTTGCCCAAAAGGCTCACTGCGAGGGTGTTTATAGCACTACTTTTTCGGATCACTCTTCAAGCGGCCGAACCTCCGTAATCACACAGCCAGAACGGATAACCGTCCACTCGCTGCCAATTTGATACAGGTGGAACTCGTCAGACGAAGAGGGAACATATGGGCAAGTATTCTTCTTGCCCTGGAACATGATCTGATAGGTCTGCTGGCGCCCGGATTCACGGTGGGTGTCGTCAATGCGGTAGTTCGTAGGCCACTGCGGAAGTTGCATATACTTTTATCTGTGACATCTCCTCCAGCTTGCTGCCAAACATTGAGAATATAGCGCAGCACGGCCAATGATCTGTCGG
>CAZBTU010000032.1:0-12303 GCA_964494905.1 uncultured Pseudomonadales bacterium
TGGAGTTGTTTTCACGTCATCAGTTCAAAGAAAATGAAGTGTTAGCACTGACTGTTTTTTTTAATCAAGTTTTATCAATCCGTGAAAACCTAGCAACTAAGGGTTTATTGCTGAAAATGAATTGGATGCAATCCTACAATTTTTTTTACAATCATCTGTATTGCAGAATGAATCTAGGGTACAATTAAAGCAACGATGAGAGATGAGCAAGCCACAGTCCCGCAACATGTTTTTGAGCCTGTACTGCGACCTGAAGTGCTTTATTCACATGAGTTAGACGTACCAGAGGGCAGTTTAGTTTTGATGGTGGGACCTCCAGGATCAGGGAAAAGCACTTTTGCCGAAAAGCATTTCCCAAATGAAGCTATTGTGCCAACAGATGGCTTGAGACAAGAGCTCACCAACAACCCAGGAAACCAACTTATTTCGGAAGACGCATTCAATCTTGCAGCACATATTGTGAGCAGTAGATTAAAACATGGCAAAACCACAGTTTTGGATGCAATGAATTTGGATCCAGGATTACGCCAGAGGTTTACCGCGTTTGCTCGGGAAAACAATGCTCATGTAATTGCCATATATTTCGACATTCCCGAGGAGGAATTAATTAAGCGGGATTCACAACGCTTGAAAAGCGTTGGTGAATCTTACCTGAGAACCAGAGCTCAAAGAGCCCAAGAAGAAATATATGGTTTGGAGCATGACCCCACAGTAGATGTGCTTTACAAGCTTGAATCTGAAGCATCTAGGCTTGCGCAGGTGGCGCTATCAGATTATGACAGGGAACTGCTTTTCAAAGATATTGCGTTTGCTCAAGATGTTAGAGTGGCTGAAGTAAATCTGATGGAGTATGTGGCTGAACAACTGCGTCAAAGTGAGCAGCTTACGTCGGAAATACCCCGACTACACATTGAAAGAGGAACTGTCAATTTCTTTCAAGATATCCAAGCCACCAGAGAGTTTCTCAGACGCAATGTGTTGACCTCACAGGTTATAGACTTGAGTTGGGTGGCAACCAGACTGGGGACAACAACGGATGATGTCGCTGTCTACCATTTTGCCAAAAAGCTAATTATGAGTAGAGAGGGTTTGAACTTAACCACATTTGTCATATGTAATGATGCAACGGCTGACCTTGCCACACGCTTGTACCAGAAGACTACGCGCGCTCATTTTCATGAAAATTTGGACCCAGAATTTTTGGCCCAAGCAGTTTTAGAAGTAGACGATCAAAGTGATGAGGATGTACCGTTGCTTATTTTAGGTGATATCCATGGTTGTTTAACAGCTTTAAGAGCTCATGAAAGAAATGTTTTTAGAGAGAACCTAGGGCTAACAGCTGATCAACCAAAAAGAAAACTTTTGTTCGTGGGTGATATTGCCGACAGAGGACCATATGACGCTGAGGCTATCCTCTTTGTCACCGCTTTGGTCAGAAACCGAGAGGCTATATGGATAAAAGGGAATCATGACGTTAACTTAGAAAATGGGCTAAGCTACATATATGAACATGCCCAAGCAGCACAAAGCCATGGCATCAGCTGGGAAAAGTGGCTGCTGAGCTTAGACTTCAATGAAGTAAAAAGTAGAGTACTGTCCAGTGATACTCAAGAAACTATCCGCAATCTGCTGTACTCACAGGATAGAACCGGGACTCTAAAGGCTCGGATAAAGCTCAACTCTTTACAAAAAATCCTAGAAGTTTTGCGCGATGCACCGACGTACAAACGGTACAAGCACTTAGTTGCTGTTCACGGTTCGTTACCAAGAATTCCTCGTGCTGATGAAGAGAGCAGCATGGATAAGGAAAAAATTCATACTCATGGATTAAAGCAACACGGCTCCCAGTGGACAGGGCGTACTGAGGTTAGAGAAATGCCAACCATAGTAGCCAAAGACCCTGATGTTTTTGTGGTCTCTGGTCATACCCACAAAGGTGCATATGTTAATGAAATATCAGGCGTTGCTAACTTAGATTATGATGGTGGAAACAGAGGAAAGATTGCAGCAATGTACTGGATGGGTTCTCGACATGGCGAGGTTACGTACGAGCAAGAGCCGAGCATGTTGAAGTTGTATGAACAGCTACATCGATCATCCTTGCCAACAGGAGCTGAACTGATTGATTTTCTCAATTATGTAAGAGGTCAAGGGATGATAGAAACAAAAACTGGTCAAGTTGGTACTGTATACGAAGGACTCACAATCATCAATTACTCACCTATAACAGAACTGCAAGGCCTATGGGAACAGTACCCATCACTTAGGAATTTCCGTGGGTTGATAGTGGATGCAGATGGACGAGTAGTTGCACGTCCTTTCAAGAAAACCCATAAAGCTGGTGTGGAAATACCCTTAGATCTGCTTAACATTACACCAGATAAAGTATTTGAGAAAGCAAATGGATCCATGGGTATTTGCTATCATCATGCTGGATCATGGCACATTGCGACCAAGTTCAGTTTTGACAATGAAGCATATACAAAAGTTGCCAAAGAAATGCTTGATGAGCTCAATACCGAAGCGCTTGACCCTACCAACACGTACTTGTTCGAGATTATTCTTCGAGATGATCCGCACATAGTGAATTATGACGGTCAACAAAAACTGATACTGTTAAATGCTACCAACACACAGTCCGGTCAAGAACTATCTTGGCATGAGGTTGCAGCTACTGCAAAAAGGCTCGGGTCTGAACTCGTGCCTGACATGACAGCATTTTTCACTGGGAGGACGATTGCCGAGTTGTATAGGTATGCTCAAACACCAGGAAATCTTCTCAACATGGAAGGTTTAATGGCTCAATATTTTGATCCTCAACAGAATGAGACGGTTACAATAAAAATCAAAGCAGTTGACTATGACAAAAAAAAGTTTGTAAGAGACAGACTTGAATGGAAGAGACTCATTGAAAGATTCGATTGGCAACGATTAGATTTGCCTGCAGAGGAGAAAGAGAAAATGCTTGCGTATAACCGTGATGACACGTTTGTCAGGTGCGCATTAGAAGCTCGCATCTTGTGGATGCGGAGTGAGTACACAAGATTGGTTAGAGTCGTACAAGATTTTGTACTAGATCCTTGGATTGAGGCGCGGCAAGTGTATGAGAACGCTATAGCAGCTGAGGCAAATCAACAAAAGGCAGTAAGTCGAGCAATGAGCATTGCCGTGGCGGCAATTTCTGAAAAATTTCGAAAAGCTGGTGTCTATTTACAGCAAGGATCACAGAACGCAGTGCTTGGCTTTGTCAGAGCAATTTTGCTTGATGACCCAAGGGCATACGAAAAACTAGATATGTATGCCAGAGAGCAGATTCAAGGAAGAATCGAGGCTGAAATTGCGCGGCGTGGTAAGGCATCATATTGGTTAACTCCTGAGGATTAAGTATACAGATGCAATTGTTGTGTCGTCGTGGAAGTGAAGTTGCTGGGGTCAACCTGCTCCAACTCTTACATACGACGTTGCATTTTAACGTGTAGGATACTACCATCATCGAATGGTTCAGAGAATTGAATAAAGCCAAAGCTCTCATAAAAATGAGTAAGGTATTCCTGGGCTTCAATTTCTATGAGTGTGATACAGTTCCAGCTTGAAATTTCTTCGATAGCCTTCTCAACAATTTTTCTGCCGAGTTGTCTGCACTCAACATGTTAGTAAGTTTGGTGCTTATTGTTTCTTTAGTTGTTTCTGGTCCGCTTATTGATGTATTTGGCAGTCGATGGGTAATGTCACTTTTTGGTTTGCTCTCGGTTGCTGTGTTGGTACCATTGTCTCTGATGGTGTTTGGCAGAAGAAAAAAGTATTTATCAGCGCGGTAACTAGCATGATGTATTTAGAGCGACTCTCTGGACCCGATCTCGATATCTGAATTTGCTGTACTTACTTTTGGTTATGAACGAAAAGACCGGCAAGTTCGAATTATGGGAAGTAGAAGACAAGGAAGGCTTAGACGAAAGACGAAAAAAGACTGGCCTTGAACCTATTTCTGAATATGTAAAGAGTTTCGAATAATTTTTTCGGCACGTCAACCCTCTAAGATAGGAAATTGCAGCGCTTGTGATACAGTTTTTATATTCTGCAAGCTACATTCAAGCCTTGCAAGTCAGAAGCATATAGGAATACTATAGATATATGCCCAAATCTAAATCTTCTCCGCCTGCCTCAAAAAATACTCTACTATATATAGGTGTGGCCCTATTGGTGATAATAGTTGTTTTAGCTTTCACATCCAATTCATTGACGAGCACGCGTCAATCTGGGAAGCAGAGTGGTCAGCAAAATGCTCAGTTTACTAAAGCAAATTGCCTGGCCGATGATTGCCTGGCCGTGGCAGATGTAACGTACCCTGTTAGTGACTTGCCCGAAGAGGTGCAGCAGGCACTTGATATGGCCATTGATGATGAGTACAAAGCACTTTCTACCTACGAAGCAGTACTAGCAAAGAATGGTCAGGTGCGGCCATTTTCGATGATAAAAGGTGCTGAAGAGCAACATATCGCTTCGCTCAAAGCCATTTATGACAAATATGGTTTGGTTCCTCCCCAAAACAAGTGGCTCGGTACTATCACTGTTCCAGATACGCTACAGCAAAGTTGCCAGACTGGAGTTGAAGCAGAAATTGCCAACGCTGCTTTGTATAAGGACAAGCTCTTGCCTGTAGTGGCCGAGTATGAGGATATTGTTGTGGTTTTTACCAAATTAATGAATGCTTCCGAGCAAAAACACCTACCCGCCTTTGATCGTTGTAACTAGGTGGTGAGTGACCACTCAGTTACATTTTCAGGCTGTCATAGCCCCAGTGAAGTATGGCATGACGCTGAATATGTATTGTAGGATATTTATGATTTATACTTACTCGGATGATTAAACAGTTTTTTGTAGCACTTACAGCTTTTCTCATTATTGATGGCATGTGGCTGGCAGTGATAGCCAAAGAATTTTATGCCAGGCATTTAGGCTTTTTACTGGCTAAAACACCCAATCTAGTTGCGGCGGGCATCAGCTACTGGACTGTAACTAAATGGGTTTAATTTTCACCGTTTTTATCATTTCGCTCTACATGATTGCTTGGTATTTTATATAGAATCGGCAAAAAGAAAGGATGTTGCAGACCTGGATCGTTCTTTAGCTTTTTATCGAGACGTTTTGGGATTTGAAGTTACAGCTGAATATGGCAGTGGAGCAGTTTTTATGTCAGCCGGTGGGTATCATCATCATATTGGTTTAAATACATGGGCTGGTAGAGGGGTAACCCCACCCCCTCCTGGACACTCGGGGTTATATCATTTTGCTATCTTATTTCCGACGAGAAAAGAGTTAGCCAAAGTCTTTAAAAGATTGCAAGAGGCTAACTATCCAATCACTGGAGCCTCGGATCACGGGGTTTCAGAAGCTATCTACCTTGAAGATCCTGACAAGATTGGTGTTGAGTTATATGCTGACAGACCAGAAAATGAATGGCAAAGAACTGATGGCCAAATTGAAATGATAAGTCAGCCACTTGACTTAGATCAATTGCTGGCAGAACTGGAAGAGTAAGCACGCAACAGTTAGGGTATGTTAAAGTGAAACACTTTGAGTAAACTAATAACCTGCATCTGATGATTAATCTTTAATATTCCTAAGTTTGCATTCAACCAACTTACAAAGGTATCATTGTGATTTAATAAGTAGTGCAAATGCTGAAGAGACAAAAATTAAGAGAATAGAAAAAGCAATTCAACTTTTTAAACAAGGTAAAAATAGGTAAATCTGTAATTAGTTAAATGAAGCTGGTATTAATTTTTAGCTTCAATTCTACCTCTCCTATGTCCTAGTAACACCCACTTACAAATAAGCACAAATATAAATTATGATAGAGGTGTATGAAAAAGCTGGTTACTGTATATGACAAAATGCAGCGAGGGTATAACTATGAGTTAGTTGCTTCAGTTGGAAAAGACTTCGATCCACAATTTACCCCAGAAATCACTCCATTGGAAATGTTAAAACTCGGTGTGTTTGGCGGGAAATATATGACCGATTGTCGTGACGAGTTTCCAGTCAGTTGGTATAATCATGCTAAATTCTGTCCTGAATTCCACGATCCAAGGATAAATTTTTTTGGCGTCAATGCTAGTCAGCCATTATCCGTTTGGAAAGAGAAGGGGTGGATTTATAGAGATGATCCAAGAGGGTGGTTTCAGTGGTATTGTCGTTACTATATTGGTCGACGTATTCCTGAAGAGGATTTGCGACAGATTAAGCGTTGGAAAGCAATGAATCGTCATTTAGTTCAACTCAAGAAAAACTGTCCCTCAAATGACATGTCTTGTAGAAAGCGGCAGCGACAAGCATTGCTGCATTGGGCATATGACACAACCAAAATCTAACTCACAAAAAGTAGTTATTATTGGGGGAGGCTTCTCTGGATTAGCCATTGCGGCGCTACTCAGCAAAGAAGGATGGGATGTTACTCTCTTAGAAAAAAATCGTACTTTGGGTGGACGGGCTCGTGTGTTCAAGAAAAAGGGTTTTGCTTTTGACATGGGACCTTCGTGGTATTTGATGCCAGAGGTATTTGAACGATTTCTTGCCACGTTTGGAAAAAAACCTAGTGATTTCTATGAATTGATCCGTCTTGATCCACGCTATCAAGTAGTTTTCGATGATGGTGAAAGGGTTATCCTCACTGATGATCTTGAACAAAACATGGCATGGTTTGAGACCAAAGAAAAAGGTGCAGCAAAAAAATTAAGTCAGTTTTTGAAGAAAATGGAAAAAATCTATGATGTTGCTACAAAGAAATTACTGTATGAGGATGTTTGGGATATAAAAGTTTGGACCAATCCACACAATATTAGAGCTGCTATTTCGGTGTTGACGAAGTTCCGTTTTTGGCAAAGTTGGGATCAAGAAGTTGCTAGGTACTTTAAAAGTGAAAAATTGCGACAAATTTTAGAATTTTCCGCTGTGTTTCTGGGCGGTACTCCATTTAATACCCCAGCGCTATACGCTATTCTAACCTGGGCTGACTTCGGTAAGGGCGTATGGTATCCAAAGGGAGGAATGATTAAGGTTGTAGATGCACTGCACGAACTGGCAGTTAAACATGGAGGAAAAGTTATAACAAATGCTGAAGTGACGGCAATCGAGGTAAATAAAGGCAAGGTAGTTGGTGTCAAAACAGCTCGGGAATATTTTGCAGCTGATATCGTGATTGGGGCAACAGACATGCCACACATAGAAATGGACCTTCTTCCTTCCCAATATCGGACTTGGGATGAACCATATTGGAAGAAGAAATCTTTAGGCATATCTGCAATGCTTATTTATTTAGGAATTAATAAAAAAATTCCCAAGCTGACTCACCATACAATCTATACTTTAACAAAATGGCAACAAGGTTTTGATGAAATCCTTAAAAATAAAGTACTACCAGAAAATCCTTCACTGTATATTTCTGTTCGCTCCGCGACTGATAGAAGTATTGTTCCAAAAAACAGTGAGGAAATTGTTGTACTGGTTCCTCTTGGATCAAGGCGCTATGACCAAAATGAACTTAATGCGTATAGCAAATTCATTGTTCATAAATTGGAAAAGTTACTCCAAGTTCCACTGAGAAAGGATATTGTCGTACAGCAAAATTTTACACCGAATGATTTTCAAGATGACTATAACGCATATCAAGGAACAGCTTTGGGCTTGGCACATACTTTTACTCAATCCTTGTGGTTTCGCCCAAAACAACAAAGCAGGAAAGTTAAAGGTCTGTATTATGTAGGGCAGTACACGAATCCGGGAGTAGGTGTACCGATGGCACTTATCTCTGCCCAGTTAGTTGCAAAACATCTCAGTAAGAACAAAGAGAAAGAGCAAGACAGTAAAAACATTTTTAAAAATGGGAGCACGACATACTACTACTCAAGTCTATTTTTTCACGGCCAAATAAAAAAAGATGTCTTTTCACTCTACGCATATGTTCGAGTGATTGATGACCTTGTTGACTGTTCACAACCTAAAATAAAAGATTTAGAAGAAAAGTGGCAGGATACACGGAGAGCATGGAGAGGTGAAAAAGTTAATAATACGTTGATTGAGAACTTTGTCGAACTGGCGAAACGAAAAGAGTTTAAATGGGAATGGATTGAAGAGTTTTGGAAGGCAATGAGAAAAGATTTAGAAAAGAAACAATATAACTCATTTAGTGAACTAGAAGAGTATATGTATGGTTCAGCAGAGGTCATAGGCTTGATGATGGCACAGATTCTCGATTTGCCTGATCAAGCGATGCATGCAGCTGCACTGCAAGGAAAAGCAATGCAGTTCGTCAACTTTATTCGTGATGTGCAAGAGGATGAAGCACTAGGAAGAAATTACTTGGGTTATACATCAGGACAAAAAAAAGATCCTCAGGCTTGGTTCTCATTTGTTAGGACTCAACTTAAAATGTTTTGGCAATTACAAGAGCGTGCAGAGGCAGGCTATCGATATATTCCCAAAAAATATCTCATCCCGATAAAAACCGCTGCTGAAATGTACACTTGGACGGCACAGCAAATATATCAAAATCCTGCAGTTGTTTGGGAAAAAAAGATAAAACCACACAAAGCAAAAGTGCTAATGCATGTTCTTAAAAATAGCATCTTATGAAAATTGAATACCTGCTTTTTAATGTCATCGTGCTTTTTTTCTCCACCTTAGGTTGTTTGCTATACAAGAACAGAAGCTGGCCAAAATTTTCTGCAGCCTCTATTAGCATTTCACTGATTAGTGGCCTATTCATTATATGGGATCAATTTGTCACTGGCTGGTGGTGGAAATTTAATGATGGTTATACTGTAGGTATTAAGTTTGGAAAATTACCAATAGAAGAGATACTTTTTTTTCTGATAATTCCATGGAGTTGTTTAGTGATTTGGGAAAATCTTAAAAAAAAAGTGCGAAATTCATCAATAAAAAACATAGAAGCGGTTGTTATCCTAGGAGGGTCCATTACAGGAATAGCTGGTTTGTTTAACGGCTGGTGGTACACAGCCGCTGTTGGTGGAGGAGTAGCTGGAACAGGGCTGTTAAGCTATCTTTGTGACCATTGGTTTAGAAAAAAAGCCGCTTGGATGTTTTTAGGTAGTGTATGTGTACTAACGGTTATTTTTAACGGCTATTTGACTGCAAGGCCAGTTGTTGTTTATGATCCATCAGTTATAAGTGAACTGTATATTGGAACTATCCCAATCGAAGATATTTTATATGGTCTTATACTGATGAGTGCAGTTGTAATGACATATGAATATCTTAAAAAAGGTCTTTATCTTAGTTTATTAGAGAAAATTGAAGCATTCAGATTGCAGTTCGAATAAAGTCCCACCCGTGGAGCCAGAACATTTCAACTCCGAGAACTGTCCCAATAACATAGTACCTCAGTTAAATACTTGGTTGTTATTTATAGCCCATGAAATGGAATGTAACCAAGTTGATATTTCTTTCATAAGTGCAAAAGCGAAGAAAGAAATGATTATACATTGAAAAATAGGCAACTTTTTAGATATTTTTTGGGAGGGCATGATAATTAATATAGCGTATTGGTCTTTGCATTAGAATGCCTATCTCTTTTTCGAAAATCTTCCCAATAAGTTAGCTAAATTACAGCTCTATATCAAATTACTTTAATTTGATATGATTTAGCACATGCCTACCATAAACCCCTGGATCAACTTCAACGGAAATGCAGAAGAAGCATTTACCTTTTATAAATCCGTTTTTGGTGGAGAGTTTGCCAAGGTGGTGCGTTTCAAAGATATCGCGACAGCCGAATTCCCCGTGGCGGAAAAAGAAGAAAATAAAATAATGTATATTGCTCTACCTATTGGTATCAATACTATGCTGATAGCCAATGATGTTCCTGAGGTTCTGGGTCGAGTAAATGAACGTGAAAATCGAAGCAAAATTTTGGTACGTACGGAAAGTAAAGAAGAGGCGGACAGATTATTTTCTGGTCTTTCAGTTGGCGGAGAAACAGAGGGACCTATGGGAGACAGTCCGTGGGGCTCATATGCAGGTATGTTTCGAGATAAATACGGTATTGAGTGGATTATTGAGTTTTCTGCCACTATTTAAAAAAGTCTTTCAAACATTGTCCTAAGTCTGAAGAGTTTGGTCATGGTATATTTAGTCATGGCATTAGGAAGTGGTGCTTAAGGACTGGAAGGTTCTGAATATTCAGGAGTTCAAAGACAGCCGTTGGCTGTTTATGAAAACTTTTATTTTAATGATAGTGATAATGCATACCCCGAACCTTTTGCATCAGAAGATGAGGTATTTGGTTTACTTTCTGGTAGCGAAAGTTGGACTCTGTGTTCAAAAGGAGAATCAATCTATAGCAGGGCATTTGTGCAGTGTGGTGGTGCTTTGATAAGAAATAGGCAGACGGGTTTGGTAACATTAATTCATGAATCCGTATGGTCCGACTCTGCAGATGCTGCTATGGCGCTGCAAAGAAATAATGATCTAGATGTAATTACTCTACATGGTCCATTTGGAGGAATAAATTTTAAGAATGTAAAGTATGCTCATGAGAAAAATCCTAAAGAGGCAATTGAATGTATTGAAGCTGTTGATAAAAAATCTTCACGAAAATACAGGGGTGGCAATCTCGACGAAGAGAGTGATGTCCATTTGTTGGGGTACCGATCAGCTTTGTTAGGACTGCGGGAGAGTGAGGTTCAGAGTGCGGTTGATAGAATAAAAGCTGGAGGAAATACAGTTGGACAAACAAGACAACTTGCTGACATTAAAATTCCTGTATCAAAAAGCGAGGGCAACAGGTGGTATTTACTGTATCGACCTAATGAAAATATCATTTGGATTTACGAGTCTGGAGCGAAAAAACTGTTTAAATACCAAGGATTTTGAATTCATATCAGCAGGATAAAACCTTAGCTATTATTGACTGCATATGAAAAAAGAACCTATTACTATCCAAACCCTCATAAATGCACCTACTTTGATTTTACTGGTTCGTATACAAGTATTCATCAAAATGAACTCATTGAGTATGATCTGGATGACGGACGTCACGTGATAGTTAGATTTGAAACTACACCTGAAGGAACAAAAGTCACTCAAACATTCGATCCTGAAATGGAGAATTCTAGAGAGTTGCAACAGGATGGTTGGCAAGCAATCCTCGATAACTTCAAGAAACATGTAGAAAGTAGTTTCTGATTTCCACTGTGATGGGGAGCATTGATTTGCATGGCGATACATTACTTTTCCTTAAGTAAGAGAATAGCTTTAATCAAAACATCACTTTCGACAAAGATTAGCAACCTACCTTTTTTGAAATGCTGAACTATGAATCCCAGTAGCGGGAACGATGTGGGTAGCTAATTGAAAGGCAGAATCCCTTTGATATAATGATTTCGTAAGGTATTATGGTTCGGTGAGATTGGAAAAATATGGAAAAACCAACAGATGAATATCCATCAGTTCTAGACGGATTGAGAGCAAAGGAAAGTGAGCAAGAAATTAAAATTATTGCTGGGATTGATGATCTGCTAAGAAGATTGCACATTCCTGGTTCAGAAGAATTTATTGGCCAATCCCCCCTAGCTTTAGACATTTTGGAAGAGGCCTTTAAAAATCTAAAAGATGAATTTCAAAGAAAACGAGAAGAATCAGTTAGTATATTGCCCGTCGTTTTTGGTGAATCAATAAGGAATGCTTTAGATAAAGCTATTACTAAATATACCACACACACCAAAGACGCGGCTGATGTTACAAGACTGATTTCCCCTGCTCGGCAAGAAATAAAGCGACTCATACAAAGAGTTTTTAGTGATACTGCAGACCAACTCCAAGTGTTTTACACTTATTTTAGATAGCAATCAAGGAGTGGGGTAAACCACCTAGTTAATTTGTCGATTGAACTGGATTGTAATAAGACTAACAATATTGATGAGCTCCACTATTTCTCTCAGGAAAATTGAATTTCAATATGAATTGGATAATCGCTAGCCTCCTAATGTTTGTCAGCTCAGTGGCATTGTATCTGTGTGTACGGAAGAGTAACGCACTGAAGACACCACGGCAACTAAACAACTTGACGATGTTTCTAGTACCCGTGCTTCTATATTTGGTATTAGTAGCCAGAACTCCGACTAGTTTTTCACTTACACCAATTCAATACATTTTAATACTAATTCAGGCCATTTTCTTCAGTTATCTGGGAAACGTATTTTCCTTAAAAGGAATCGAGTACTCGCCAAATCCTGGGTACAGTCTGATTATTTCCAAAAGTTATGTCGTTTTTACAGCAATAGCTTC
>CAZBTU010000033.1:0-12193 GCA_964494905.1 uncultured Pseudomonadales bacterium
TACATAGTGTGGCATAGGTGCAACTGCAATTCATGTTAGCAGCGAATAGGCACAAAAGGCAAACAACATTTTATGTCTTTGAGAACTGAATGCAACTGTGATTGTCTAAGCAATGGGTTTGAAGATTTGTTGGCAAACTTACACTGGTCCTGAACCATAATTTGTGACAATATTATAGATATTACTAAGGAACGTGTGAGAAAAGTAAGTCTTCGTCTGAGACTAGCTCATTTTTTTACATGGGTTGAGCAACCTAAAAGGTTTTTGGCGGCTTTTTTTGCTTTCGCCTTGATACTTACTCCCTTCATGTCTTGGGTTCAAAGTCGCTACATGAGGCGCAAGTTTTCCTTTGTTCAGCTGCAGACACACTCATTTTTCTTTTTTGCGGTAGGCGTTGGTGTTGGTCTTGGCTTGTTGGTTAATCGGTATGTAATTCCGCAAATTTTTGCTTCTGACGACACTGAGGATTGGACGTTTGCAACTGCAGGTGATTACACACTCTCAGATAGTTCATTGCTTGAAGTTACGAGTAATACCGCAAGACTCAAAGTTCGAGAGTATTCTAGCGATGCAAATACCGAGCTTCTATTACATCTCAACGAGTCGTCAGGCAATCCAGACGATTCTTCCGACAATGATATTGCAGTAACGGCAAGTACCGTGACCTACACGAGTGCCAAACTCAACAATGGCGCTGTCTTTACGGGAGCAGGAAGTCAACTCAGTGTATCGCACGCTGATGGTGTTTCTCTGTCAGGTAATAACACACTTGAGGGGTGGGTGAATTTCGATACTACTTTTACAGACTCTAGCCACAGCGAACGCCAGACAATTTTTGACAAAGGCGCTTATCAGCTCTACTTTGAGCACACATCGGGCAAGCTCGTGTACGAGCTAGAACCGACTACGGCAAAAAGTTGGACTCAACGTGCCGGACCTGATTTAAACGCTAACAACGGAGAGAGTGTTGGTGCTACCTGGGACCTCAATGGGAAGACCAATATATACGCATCAGTCAAAATGGGTAGCTATTGGTTTGTTGCAATTGGTACTGCTACAGGTGCAAACGACGCGGAAGTCTGGCGCTGTTCTGGCTGTGACGGCTCGACTCCAACCTGGACAAAAGTTGGTGGTGACGGTGTCTTCACTAGTTGGCCTATGGATACCTATGAGTATGCGGCTTCACTCGGCACAGATGGTACATACCTCTATGCCGGACTCGGTGGTGCAACAGCTGGCGATGGCGACTTGTGGCGCTGTAATGGATGTGATGGTGATACCCCAACATGGACTAAAGTTGGTGGTGATGCCGTGAATAGTAGCTGGCCTGTGAGTACCTATGAATCTGTTACCTCAATTGTAGTAAGTGGTACTACAGTCTATGTAGGCTTAGGCAATAATGCTGCTGGTGATGCGGAGGTTTGGAGATGTACAACTTGTAGTACATCTCCAGCATGGGGTGGTGCACGCATTGGTGGTGACGCTACCAATAGCAGTTGGGCAAACTCCACCTACGAAGAAGTGAGATCACTTGTCATTGTTGGAACACACCTGGTTGCTGGCCTAGGCAATACTGCCGGTGATGGTGAAGTATGGAGTACAGATACCACGAGCATCAGTTGGACTAAACGAGGTGGAGATGGAACTGCCTCTGGTGGTCAAAGTTGGGGTTCAACGTATGAACAAGTAAATGCGCTAGGTGGTGCGAGCAATATTCTGTATGTTGGCATTGGCACAACACCTGCAGGAGAAGCTGAACTCTGGCGCTGTGACCTGTCAGCCACCTGCACTGCGACAGCTGGTTGGACTAAAATTGGTGGCGACGGAGCGAATTCAAGTTGGAACACAAACTACGAAACAGTTAGATCACTGTTAGTTTCCGGTACTACAATGTATGTTGGCATAGGAGACAGTGGCTCTGATGCAGAAATTTGGCGATGTACAAGTTGTGATGGAACACCAACTTGGTCGCAAATTGCAGGCGATGGTAACGCAATTAGTCCTCAGAGTTGGGGTGCAACTCACACCCAAGTAAATACTATGATTCTTGATGGCACCATGCTCTATGCAGGAATCTCGAGTTCTTCATGGTCAAGTGAGTTTTGGCGCTGTGATACTGGTGGTACCTGTTCGAGTACTGCAGGTTGGACACCTCTGGGTGGTAGTTTTGTGAACAAAAGTTGGGAGTCTGTAGGCATAGGAGCCGTACAGGAACTTGCAGGTGGCGATGGAAAGCTATACGCAGGAAATGGTAATGCCCAAGCAGGGAATGCACTCGTATGGGAGTACGATCCAAGTACTACCACTTGGACTCTCATAGGTGGCCAAGGTTTGAACGGAAGTTGGTCTCTGAATACATTCGAATCAGTGGATAGTTTGCTTTACTACAAGGGTGTGCTCTTTGCTGGCCTTGGAAGAAGTAGTGGCGATGGTGAGGTATGGAGCTGGAATGGAACGACCTGGACCAAGATAGGTGGAGACACACTTAATAGTAGTTGGGCCAATAGCACCTACGAGAACGTATCGAGCTTAGTTGTGTATCGAGGTAAGTTGTATGCTGGACTTGGTAACAATGCAAATGGTGATGCTGAAGTATGGCGTTGTAGCGGATGTGAAACAGGAACTGTATCCTGGGTTAAGGTGGCAGGTGATGGCATCAATAGTGGTTGGGCTGCTGGGACTTTTCGTGAAGTACCGGCAATGGTTCAGTCACATGACATGCTTTTTGTAGGATTGGCGGGTGGTTCGGCAGGCGATGCAGAGGTCTGGCGCTGTAGTAGCTCCTGTGATGGTGGTTCACCTGTCTGGACACGCGTAGGTGGCGATGCAATAAACAGCAGCTGGGCAAACACCACGTATGAGCGTGTCGATTCAATGGCGATTTATGACGGAAAAGTAGTTGTGGGGCTGGGTAGTACAGCAGGCGATGCAGAGGTCTGGCAATGCACTGGATGCGAGGGTGGTTCACCAAGTTGGGGAAGCGCCAGAATAGGAGGTGATGATCCAAGTGGTACCTCAGGTAGTACCTATGGCTGGACTGATGGTACCTTTGAGCAGATTTTTGACATGGTTACCTACAATGGCTACTTGTATGTTGGTTTGGGTATTACTGCTGGTGAGTCCGAGATGTGGCGGTATGACACAGGAACCTGGACTAAGGTTGGTGGCGATGGTCTGAATAGCAGCTGGGATGCAACCGTAAATTACATTAACTCAATGGCAGTGCATGAGGGTAAGCTGTATTCAGGAACGGGTGGTGATGCGAATAACGATGCTCAAATTTGGTCATATGGTAACGACTCTGTAGCCAAGTCAGCAGCCCTTAACCTAACCAACGGAAGCTGGTATCACATTGCGGCTACGTATGACGGTTCCAATATGAAACTATACGTAGATGGCACACAGAGCGGGTCCTCCGCTCCTACAACAATCACTGTTAGTACGAATACCAAGCCGCTCTTGATAGGTAGGTCGTATGGCTCGCGCGGTAACGTAAGTGCAGGTGCCAGTTTTGCTGGAAAAATGGATGAGTTGCGAATATCCTCGAGTGCTCGCGACTCATTTATCACTACCACGTACTCCGCCGACGCTCAGACTATTCGCCCCAGCTCTGCAGTGTTTACGAGCCAAGTGCAAAGTTTTGATGACTTTACGGTGAGTGAGACTGCTAACGGTGGCAGTATCACGTATCGTTTATCTGCCGATAATGGTACGACTTGGAAGTACTACACGGGCGGTGCATGGACAACATCAGCCAGTACTGCTCAAGCGAATGACGCAGATACCGTTGACACAAACATCGGTACTTTTCCAGTTGGTGCAGGAGGGTTAGTCTGGCAGGCAATTTTGGATAGCGATGGTAGTCAGTTAGTCACATTAAACTCAGTAAGTGTGGGAGCTTTGACAGATGTAGTGGCACCATCAAACCCGACTGCAATAACAGCCCAGTCTAGCTCAGGAGGAAGCAGTATAACTACGGATACATGGTACACGCACGCAGCACCCTATTTCAGCTGGACTGGAGCAGATGATGGTTTGGGGGCAGGAATTCAAGGGTATTATGTGTATTTTGGAACTGATAACAGTGCTGAACCAACGACAGCCGGGTCAATGCAGGTCGGGACAACCTATACAGCCAGTTCACTAGTGAGCGGCAGTACATACTATTTACGCATAAAGACAATTGACAATGCACAAAATGTGAGCGCAACCACTTGGGAGCCATTTATATACAAATATGATAGTAGTTCACCAAGTAACCCTGCCTCGATAACCGTTAGTCCAGCGGGCTATGCTGCCACAAATTCATTCACTTTCAGTTGGCCTGCTGGTACGGATACAGCATCAGGTATTGCAGGATATCAGTATAAAACGGCTACCCCAAGTGGATCTCTTGCTGATTGGTCAACGGCTACAACGAGTGCAAGTGTTAGCATTGATGAAGCTGCTTATCAGACTGATGCAAACACTTTTTATTTGCGAACTGTAGACGTAGCGGGTAATGTAAGCTCTGCAATTCAAGCATTGTATTACTTTGCCGGAGAAGGTCCAAGTGCGCCTCAGAATGTTGCTGCAAATCCACTTACAAACACTTCTAACTCATTTGCCTTTTCATGGGATCCTCCAGACACGTACTTGGGAGATGAGGATGACTTGACCTACTGCTATACAATCAACACTTTACCAGCAGAATCTACCTGTAATTACACCAGCGCTGGAGCAACGTCGCTTTCTGCGGATGCTTTTGCCACACAAACAGGTTTGAATATTTTCTATGTGTCTGCAAGAAACGGCGACGAGGCAGGTGGCGCAATCAATTATGGTTCGTATGGTTCAGTATCTTTCACTGCAAATACGACTGCGCCTGGCATTCCACAGAATGCTGATATTGCAGACGTTTCAGTAAAGACAACTTCCTCTTGGAAATTAGCTCTTTCCTGGGAGGCACCGGCTGATGTTGGCTCTGGCGTTGACTCGTATCAGATATATCGTAGTTTAGATGATACAACTTACTCTCGAATAGCTACAACAACTGGTATTGCATACGTGGATACTGGTTTGTTGCAGGAGGAGTATTTTTATAAAGTTAAGGCATGTGATAACACGGCAAATTGTGGAGCATTCTCTACGGCAATTTCATTAATACCTGACGGCAAGTATACGTCTGCACCCAGTTTATCCTCAGGACCAACTATCACGGGGGTTACCACCAAAAAGGCAACTATCAACTGGAGCACAGATAGAGCAGCCGACAGTAAAGTTCAATATGGAACATCGCCTGGGACTTACTTTACTTCCGAACCATCCAGCTCAACACATGTAACAGATCATGAAATAGACTTATCGAATCTTTCACCCGGCACTACTTATTACTATAAGGCAAAGTGGACAGATGAAGACGGAAACACTGGGGCGTCCACAGAGAAATCTTTTACGACAGAACCTGCTCCTAGTGTCAAGGATGTTTCTGTTTCGTCTGTGGGTTTGGCGAATGCTATCCTGAAATTTACCGCGACAGGAACATCGAAGGTAAAGATTCGGTATGGGGAATCCACCGCATTTGGTGGTGTTAAAACAGTCTCAACCTCAACATCTGAAACCACATATACAGTTGAACTTGATGAACTTGAGGATGGAACAAAATACTATTTTCGAATCGATCTACTAGACGCGGAAGATAATGAGTATGAGGGTACGATTCTCGATTTTACTACATTGCCCAGACCAAAGATTAGCACAGTAAGGGTGCAGCAAGTTAAAAACACTGCTAAACCAACAATTTTAGTTTCATGGAAAACAAATACACCCACATCAAGTATTGTTACCTATTATCCAGTTGGTTCACCCGATCAAGCAAAAGACGAAGTTAACGTTACCTTGCAGAATGGTGAACATAGAATGATCATTCGTGCACTAGAAGCAGAAACAGATTACACCCTTATTGTCAAAGGGCGAGATAAAGTTGGAAATGAAGCTACTTCGGATCCACAAAAAGTCACTACTGCGACGGATACCAGGCCAGCAGCAATCAGCGATTTGAAAGTCGAAGGGGGCATTCAAAACGCTGGTGATACAGATCAAGCACTTGCTCAAATAGTAGTTTCTTGGACAACAGACGAGCCTGCAACTGCTCAGGTTGAGTATGGAGAGGGCACTGGTACAACATATGCACAAAAGACCCAGGAAGACTCCAATTTGACTCTCAATCACGTAGTAGTGATTACAGGGTTAACACCATCAAAGGTATACCATTTGCGTGCGCTGTCTAAAGATAAGGCGAGTAATGTGACAGCATCAATTGATAGCGTAACTATTACACCAAAGGCCACTGATAATGCGCTCGATCTGGTAATGAGCAATTTGCGGTCAGCCTTTGGGTTTTTAGGATCATTCTAGAAGTTAGATTATATGAAACTAAAGTACTCACTGTTTTCCCTCGCATTAATTAGTTTGCTTGCTTTACTGTTTGGCTACTTGTACTCAATCAGAGCCAGCATGAATACATTAGAGGATGCTGCTAGAGCGAAATTGTTGGTTTCCGAAAAATCGATAGGCGCTGCCATGGAAAGTATTTCTGCGCAACAACGTTTTTTTGTCAGGGACTACAGTTACTGGGACGATATGGCCACCGCAGTGATAGATAGAAATCTAGAGTGGATAGAATCTGAGTTCTTTGGTCCCCTGGAAATCTACAAAGCTGATGCAGTATGGCTAGTGAGTCAAGATAGTCTGATTTTTTCTAAGTACTCTTTAGAAAGTCAGTTCGATGCGCAAGCAATTATGCCACCGATCTCGTGGTCTGAGGTTGATCAGTATGCAGATTCGCAACAGATTACTAGTTTTTTTAAGAGAACTGCTGATAATCAATTGGTAGAATATTTTGTTGGACCAGTTTTATTTCATTCACAGCCAGAAAAAAACAACGAGCCTTATGGATATTTAATAGTTGCAGATGCTTGGGATGCAAGTATTTTAACTAAGCTTTCATCAATTGTGCAGGCAGAAATTTCAATATCTGAACATAATAAACTGCCTAGGGAAAGCCTGCCTAACGCACAACAGTATGATAAAGAAGTGTTGGGACATGACGGACGTCCCGTTGCTCTTCTGGGTTTCATCTTTCATGATACATCAGTTGCGGTTCTGTCTGCTTTTTTTCAACAATCGATCGAGTTATCAGCATTACTGGGGCTATTTGGTATAACAATTTCTTTGCTATTATTTCATTTTCTTGTCGTTGGGCCTGTACAACAACTCATCAACAAACTTCGCACTTCCAAAGCCTACGTTTCAAAAAAGCTATTAAATAAAAATGTTTCTGAAATTAAAGTTCTATCCGAAGAAATAGATGATTATCTGGCACAGTCACTACGACTCAAACATAAAAATCAGGAACTGAAAAAGGCGGAACATGAACTGGAGTTGATCCTGGAAGACTTAAAGAAGTCGGAGGCTGATACGCGTGTTCAGTTGAGAACTAGTTTGAGACTTGCGAAGGCCGTCGAGTCCGCATCTGATGCTATTGTTATAACTGATTTGCAAGGCCATATTGAGTATGTCAACCCAACTTGGCAAAAACTAAATGGGTACTCATTATCGGAAGTCATTGGTAAAAAACCTTCAATTCTAAAGAGCGGCAGAACAAACTCCACAATTTACGTTCGACTCTGGGAGTCAATCACTGGTGGAAAACCCTTTAGTAGCGAAGATGTTATTAACAAACGTAAAGATGGAAGCTTATACGCAGCTCACGTTTCAATTTACCCAGTCGACTCAAAAGGCAAAACAGTAAACTTTGTGGGTATAGCGCAGGATATTTCCGAAAGCAAAGAACGAGATCATCTCAGGTCTGAGTTTATTTCGCTTGCTTCTCACCAATTGCGCACACCACTTACAGCTCTCAGGTGGTTTCCAGAAATGCTGAGGAAAAGAGTCAAGAACAAGTTGCTTCCTTCTGAGTTAGAAATGATAGACAACATTGAGCAGAGTGCGGTTCGTATGATTTCGTTAGTAAACAGACTCTTGAACCTGAGTCGCATAGAAACGGGTAGATTGATCATTGTTCCCAAGAAGACTTCAGTGCAAAAGATGCTCCTTGCAATAAAAAATGACTTGGACGTAATCGCAAAGTATAACGGGCTTTCACTTTCGCTGCACATTCCCGCAGCCTTACCTATGATTACCGTTGATGAGGATCTTTTAAAAGAGGTTGTACTTAATCTAATCTCAAATGCCTTAAAATATACGGCTAAGGGTGGCAGAGTCTTAGTGACATTGAAAGAGAGAAAGCACACCATTCACTTTTCTGTGCGAGATAGTGGAATTGGCATCCCAGCTGTAGAGCAAGCGCGAATCTTTGATCGCTTCTTCAGAGCTTCAAATGCCATTGATCATGACCAACAGGGCACTGGTTTGGGTTTGTATCTTGCAAAGCTTATTATCGAGTGCTTGGGAGGTGAGATTAGTTTAGAAAGTACAGAGGGTAAGGGTACAACTGTTAGTTTTTATATACCAAAAGTTGGCGCGCGAAAATCAGGAGAAGTTTCGATTTTGCACACTAGGTTGGAAGCTAAATCAAGTGGCTAATTGGGAGTTCTAAGGGCAGTTATGACCTTTTTGACTACTTCTGTTATTGTTGTATCACTTTTCACAATATAAGCAGTTGCTCCCAGTTTTTCTGCCATAGCAATCTCTGCTTCTTGACCAAGATTTGAGGCAACTATTACAGGGATATGTTTTGTTGCGGCATTTGCCTTAAGTTCTTTAAGAACCTCAAACCCATTTTTTTTGGGCAACAGTATGTCGAGCAAAATGACATCTGGTTCGAATGAATTGGTCATCGGTAACACAGACTCGCCATCATAAACAGTCTCCAAACTGAGATGTTCAGGCTCAAATGCTAAAGCATATGAACGAGCAAGAAACCGATCATCTTCAACAATAAGTAGCTTTTTTGTCTTTGACATACTATCACTCTATCATAGATACTAGATGTGCAACCAGTAGTGTGGTTCAGCAAGCTGGCTTGGCAACTACTTTTGGCAAAAATCCTATGACAGCGTCTGCTATTATTGAGGTTGTTGATGTAAAAAAAACATTCATGGTTGGTTCTCAGACCGTCCAGGTCTTACGTGGAGTCAGTGCTCAGATTCAAATGGGTGACTTTGTGATTATTGTGGGTCCGTCTGGATGCGGGAAGTCTACGCTCCTTCATGTGATTTTAGGCCTAGAGGAGCCTAGTGAAGGCAGTGTCGTGTTTTTGGGTGAGAAGATATATAACAACACTAGTGAAGATTATCGTTCAGATTTTCGCAAGAAGCATATTGGCATGGTCTATCAGCAGCCAAATTGGATCAAATCAATGACTGTTGCTGAAAACGTAGCTTTTCCCATGTTACTGCTTGGTATGGATAAAGACTCCGCGCGTACAAGAGCATTGGAGTTGCTTGGAAAGTTAAAAATGACCGAATGGGCGGACTATATGCCGACCGAACTTTCAGGAGGACAGCAGCAGCGAGTATCATTAGCTCGAGCCCTTTCGAACAATCCTGAGATTATTATTGCTGATGAACCTACTGGTAATTTGGATTATCAGACTGGTCAAGAAGTAATGTTGATGTTGCAGGATTTGAACAAAAACGAACAGAAAACTGTAGTGATGGTGACACATGACCTTGAATACCTCAAATATGCAAACAGTGCTATTAAAATTCTTGATGGTCAAATTGATGCTGTATTTGATAGCTCTCAGATTCATGAATTACTTAGTACAACACAGAGCCAGCAGAAACGAGGTTCTCAGAGCATTGGTCTAGCATTGCAGGTTCATCAAAGTTCGGGAATACCAACACAGAGCGCTGAAGCCGTTGCACAACCTGAGCCAGTTTCAACAAAGCCAGTTAAGGAGACTTCAAAGGTTAGATCCACACGAAACAGCACTCAGGAAGAAGTCGGGAAAAGATTAGTAAATAAAGGAAACAAGGCAGATCCCATCATTACTGTTGAAGATTTGGATGACTAACCGGGTATGATACAAAGAATCATTAAAATACTATCAAATCTTGTCGCCGCAGGAAAAAGACTGCTCTCTGTGGCATTTTATAAGGACTTGCTCGAGTTCCTTCGGTCGTTTGTTGTTATTTGGTTTTGGCAGACTATTACTTTTACAGCATTGCTTTTGGTCTATCTAGTCAATGTATTTCTGAACAAATTTCTTTCTAGCAGAATAATCCCGCGAAGCATTGGAGCACCAATACTTAGTACAATTTCGGTCCTTTACAAAAAGGTTGTCTTGTTCTCTACAAAACAGGAAAGAACAATTAATAGGGTTAGTTTGATTGATTTGGCAGTAAAAAACATGTTGTTCAAGAGATCGAGAGCAATGATCACAGTTGGTGGTATGGCAATCGGAATTGGGGCGATTGTTTTTCTTGTTTCTATAGGATTTGGACTTCAAGAATTAGTTATCTCTCGTGTTGCTCGTCTAGACGAATTGCAGCAAGCTGATGTCTCAACTCAACCAGGAAGTAAAGAGGTGATCACGGATGAGACTATTGCTAAATTTGCAGATTTCGAACATATAGAAGAAACTTTACCTTTGATTGCGATTGTGGCACGTGTTGAGTTCCAGAACTCTGTGAGTGATATGGCTGTGTATGGTGTGACCTCGAATTTCTTGAAGCGTTCTGCTATCCAACCAATTCGTGGTGATTTGTTTGATTCAAACGAACTTGCAGTATCCGCAGTTGCTCCTCGTGTTGCCGGGACAGTTGATGAATATTTGGAAGGTGACTACGAACTTACACCAGATGTCGAATTACCAGTTGAATTTTCAATCCAGCCAGAAGAAATGGTGAGGGTGCGAGCAGACCCTAGTGGTAAGGCTGAACTCATTGGGTACACACGCCGAGGATACGGTGTACAGCAGGGTACAAGAGTTTGGGGTGAAATGTATCCAGAGGCCAGTGACATGCGGCTTGTGTATGAAAATGTTTCTTATGCACCTTGGATTAAAGCAGATTTTCCGATTTGGTTAGCTCAGCCATGTGAAGGCTTAGCGCCAGACTGTATTGACGGAAAATATCTATTGGCAAAAACGATTCAAGGTGATCAGTTAATTTCAACGGGTTTTACAGTACTTCATAAGCTAAATTTGCACACGGTTTTAGCACCTTCTGATCCGGTGGGAAAGGTACTGGGCATAACAACTGAGGATTCAGAAAATGTGTTGTTAGCGTTAGCTGAAGAAGAGACAGAGGACTCCATCACTGAAAGTGTGGAAGAGGTTGATCAAACTATAGAGGGAATTGTCGCTCAAGCTGACGAAGGCGCTAGCCAAGGTGACTGGATTGAAATTGCATCAGAATCAGCTACAACTAAGGCAAACGAAGTGGTAAAAGTGAGTTTGGGATCAGGTGCAAGGCGAGTAGCTGTCGTGAATCGTGCAATGTTACAAATTCTCAATTTGCCTGAAGAGGAGGCTATCGGCAAAACCTTTGCAGCTTCATTTGTTGTGGTCGGGGATTTGTTGAACAAACCGGGTGAAAAGGTTGAGTCAAATCCAGAAGAATACAAGATTGTAGGAGTTGTGCCTGACGAAAAATCACCATACTTCTATGTTCCGTTTGTTGATTTACGTCTGCTTGGAATCACTCAATTTTCACAGTTGAAGATAGTAGCGGATTCCTCAGATAATCTGATTCAAGCGCGAAAACAAGTCGAGGCGTTGGGTTTTTCTACACGTTCGGTTGCTGATACTGTTAAACAGATTGATAAGTTATTCGGTACGGCAAGAATTATTTTGGCAATTCTGGGATTTGTTGCACTTTCAATTGCTGCACTTGGAATGTTTAACACGCTGACGGTTTCCCTTCTTGAGCGCACTCGTGAAGTTGGATTAATGAAAGCCATGGGTATGCGCTCCAATGAAGTGAGAGAGTTATTCCTGACAGAATCACTAGTCATGGGTTTTTTCGGTGGTATACTGGGTATCCTCCTTGGTTCACTTAGCAGTGAGTTGCTCGGCTTGGCTCTGAGCACTGTTTCGATTAGCAAGGGGATAGGTTATATTGATGTATCGTATCTGCCAGCGTCATTCGTAACGTTTATTTTTGCTTTGTCTTTGGTGGTTGGCGTATTTACGGGCATTTATCCTGCTCGGCGTGCAACTAAGATCAGCGCCCTCGATGCCTTG
>CAZBTU010000034.1:0-8773 GCA_964494905.1 uncultured Pseudomonadales bacterium
GAGGACGTAATGATTGAATCTGGAAGGCGAGTTGTGCGTTCGTGGTGCATGATGCCAAGTATAGCAATAGCTGACAGAAAAGCACGCAGTAGAGTGGTGATGAGTTTAAAGCAAAATCTCGATTTTTCGCAATCAGTCATCAGTCTTGGTACAATATGGCCTGCATGTCAAAAGAAATAACACCATTTTCATCACAGGCTTTAGACTACCTCTCTCGTGTTGCTCGTGAATCAAGCCCCAGATGGGATCTAAGAGCCTTATTCGCTGCAGTTGGAATTGATCTTAAGTGTGACCCAGATATGAGCTTGGAAGAGTTAGCTACTTGTATACGATTTATTAATCGGATGGAAGACTCACGCTGGCCTGGTTTACCAGACAAAAAAGTCCAAGATTTGTTTTGTAGGTTGGGGACTAATTTAGTTGTGCTTTACTTCAATCGGGTATAACACAACACTGTTGTTATTGCTTTCATGCCAAATACCGCAGCCAAATAATAGCAAATGCAATCAAGCTGTTAAGCAGAACTAAAGGCATTGCCAACTTTAGGTACCCGAAAAAAGAACTATGGTGACCTTCTTTTGCCGCTTGTCCGAAGGCAATCACATTACAGGCAGCTGCGATAGGTGATCCGGCTCCACCAATTGAGGTGCCTAAGTTTAGTGCCCACCACAAGGGGTAAACAGCTATTCCAGTGGTCTCCATGGCTTGAATTGCACCTACCATCGTGATGTTGTAAGGAACGTTATCAATGAAGGTTGAGAGCACGGCTGAACCACTGGAAACCAAGAGTGTCAGTATTACTCGGTCGCCTCCTGAAATTGCTACTAGTCCCTGTGCCAGTAGTTCGATCATTTTAGTAAACTCAAGTGCTCCCACGACAACGAACAGTCCCATGAAGAAGAAAATAATTTCCCAGTCAATGAGGTGTCGGAATACCCGTTTTGGCTCTCGATGAAAGATGAGCATACAAAGAAATGAAGCTGAAATGGTGATGGTGGCATTATCTAGAGTCACTCCAGTAGTTGATTTGATTTGCTCCTTGAACACCATGAGCAAAATCGTGAGCGCCAATATTGGTACGCCGCGATACAACAGTCGTCTGTTACGAAGGGCTGCCACTGGTTTAAACAAACTGACCTCTTTTGCGTTTACTTTGACCTTTGCTAGCTGTGAGCGAAAAACGAGTATGACGTATAACGTTGAGACTGCTGAGAGCACCAACACTATGAAGCCAGAATTACTGACAACCTCACCGAAGGAAAGGCCAACCGTTTTAGCTTGATAGTACGTTGTGGGATCAGAAATGGGCGTCATAGCTCCACCGAGATTAGCCATAACGACAACAATGAAGAAAAAGGGCAAAAAAGGTAACTTCAATTCTTTAATGAGAACAAGTACTACCGGAACAATGATGAGGATGGTGGGGATGTTCGAAAACAAACTTGTCATGATCAATGTCATGTACCCAAGGACAATGAGCAGTGGAATAGGTTTGCCTCTCACTAACTTGACGAGCCAGATTGCTACTGCCTCAAAAACACCTGAGTCTCTGACAATGCCAACGAGCACCATCATGCCGATGACAAAACCCAAAATATCTAGGTTATGACTGATAAACTCGAAAGCTTGTTCCTGGGATGAGTGGCCAGCGGAACGAAAAACCTGCATTATAATCAAAAAAGCTGCTCCAAGTACAGAGACAATGACTTTGTTGAGCTTTTCTGTGATCAAGAAAAAATAAACAATCGCCAAAACCACGAGCGAGAGCAGAGAGAAAAAGGAGAGAGGCAGGCTTTCCATAGTGATGCTTATGAATCTTAGGTACTCATAGTTATAGATGTATATTCATGCCGTAGGCAAGCGCTTTTTTTATCTCAGATCGCGTGACGATTCCGACGAGCTTTTTTTTATTGATAACGGGAACAATGTAGAGATCGTTGCGCAGAAAGTCAGCGATCACGGCCATGATGTTGTCATCCAAATCGACGCTAACAAAGCTCTTTCTCATAAATTTTTTCACAGGATCATCCATAATTTCGGCGCACATCTCGTGAAAAAAACCTTTTTTATACATGGCTGCAGCCATGTTGATATTCTGACGAAACTGTCGCGGCAGAGTGGCGGCTGCAATATCTTGTAGGGAAAGGACTCCAGCTACCTGCTTGTTTTTATCTACCACGACCAAACCATTAATTTTATCCTCAATCAATTCTTTAAGTGCATCTCGGATACTATAATTCTCAGAAATAGTTTTAACTTTTTTGTGATAGATCTCAGAAATGAGCATATTGTTGTTCTTACAACATCATACCTCGACGAGCGAACAAGCTGCAAGAGGTTAAGGACTTTTGCTCAAGATCGATAAGGCTTGGCCAATGGTCGTATGATCCCCGTGCCCTGGATAGCATGGTGTCGAGGGGGGGAAAGATGACAACTCTTCCAGAGATGCTCTAAGCGCCAAAGGTTTTGAATAGCTGAAATCAGTTCTACCTAGGCCATCCTTAAATATAGTGTCACCGGTACACAGTACGAGCGGTGATTCTTCATCCATATTTGTTGCGATGGCTAGACATACGCTACCAGGGGTATGTCCAGGTGTGGGGATGATGTTGAGCTTGAGTTTCCCAATGGTTAGCTCGATTTGGTCAGTTAGTGGTATGTGTTTGGTCGGCACAGGATCGACTGAGCGCTTGAGCCAGTAGCGAGCGCTTTTTGCCGCCTCTTTCAGCAGAAACGCGTCATCAGGATGCATGAATACAGGTAGGTCGTATGCCAGTTTGAGTTCAAGCAAGCCGAGTACGTGGTCGAAATGGCCATGTGTCAGGACAATAGCTGTGGGCTGATATTTTTGTTGTGTGAGATAGTCGATAATTGTTTCAGCGCTGTCAGCAGGATCAACGATAATGGTTTCTTGAGAGTCTTTATCCGTGAGTAAGTAGCAGTTAGTATCAAGCTGACCTAGTACAAGACGGGTGATGAGTAGCTTGTCGTGATCGAACTGTTCCATGAGGTTACCAGATGTTTAATACGAACTGAGTCACTACTTGGATGACAGGGGAGATGAGAGTTGAGATGGGTGAGCGTCCCCCCATCCATGGGACGATGAGCAGCAAGAGCAGGACATTGCCATATCGGTGCATAAAACTGTCAAATTCAAGCGCTGTCTCTCTGGGCAAAACTGCAATCAGAATTTTTCCGCCATCTAATGGGTGAATTGGAACTAAGTTGAATACTGCTAAGACGATGTTAATGTAGAGTATTGCTTGCAAAACCGCGTCTATCACGCTGCTTGTTTGTGTCAAAGAAATAAAGAAAGAAAGGACGAGAGCCAGTAGTATGTTAGAAGCAGGGCCAGCCAACGCGATCTTGGCGGCATCTTGAAGGGGATTTTTTAAATTATAGGGGTCGAACTGGACAGGTTTTCCCCACCCAAATCCTACGAGCAAGAGAGCTACAGTCCCTAATGGGTCTAAGTGAGCAAGTGGGTTTAAAGTTATCCTGCCCTGATACCGTGGTGTTGGATCTCCGAGCCGGTCTGCTACCCAAGCATGTGCAAACTCGTGAATGGTAATTGAGATGACTAGGCCAATGCCAGCCACCAGAAACAAGATGGGATTGGTAAGTAAAAGGGAAAACAACATAGCTGTCTCATTACATTATACCGTAGATTGTTAGCTTAACCGTAGCGCGCAAATAAGCTCGAAGAGTTTAGTTAGTGCTCTGTCTTTTTCCTGCCAAGGCAACAACCGTCCGGAGTAACTGGGCGAGGTGCCAGTAAACACCTCTATCTAAAAAAGTTGTATTCGCCTCGGGCATTTGAGCAATAATTTCTGGGTCGACTGGTCTGTATGAAAGAATAGAGCCAGGTGTCTCGACAGTAACCCACCCATCGGGGCCGGCGTGCTCGCTTAATGATGAGACTGGGGGGAACTTGTATTTTTCATTCATAGTGGTTGCTACTTCCTTTGCTCAATGATACAATCACTCTTCATTATGTCAAGTTTTGCACTCAAGTACCCTCGTATTGCCAGTATTGGGCACAAAGTCTCCCATGCTAAGAACAGAAGCAGTCGTGCGTTTAAGTATAATCTTCATACGGTTACAGTGATGGCCGATGGCAAGAAGCAGAGAATGCGTGTTCCCACCAAAGTCCTCCGAATGCTTAAAAAGTCTGGAGTGACTACTCATTTCAAGCCAGAGAAGTAATTTCCACTGTTTTCTAAACTTTTTCACTCAGGGTATGTGTTACAGCTGCCCACTGTTGTTTTGGTTTGCCTTCGATGACAACATCCAGTGGTACGAATTGGTTGTCATTTATGCTAGCTGAAAGAATATGTAGTCGTTTTTCTCCCTGGTGTGATGGAACTAGCGTCCAGAGTTTTGGCCAAGGACGAAAGGCACGAACCGCCCGTTCGAGTGTGCGTTGCAGATCATTGCTTTCAGCCCAGGCGCTCAAAAGCACCGATGATAATTCTGGCTGAGTGGGTGGAAAAATGAGAGTGTTCGTGTCGTTTACTGCTTGTGAGAGGAGTGCCCAGGGGATGAATGTGTCTTGTTTTCGTAAACTTCGAGCGATTGGTGTCGGGCTTTTATGTGGCTGGGGCTGTGGTTGTATTCTGTGCTGAGAAAAATCTGCAAGTATTGTGCCGATCTGCTGTGTAATCTGGAAGAAACTGTGTGAGTAATAATCAGCAGTATCCCAATTTGGTTGTACAGCAAAACTTAGCTGAGCAAGTAAGGGCCCTTGATCCAACGCTTCATTCATAATAAAAACTGAGACAGCGGATTCTGTTTCGCCAAAAAGCAGAGCAAACTGCCCGGGTGAGCTGCCTCGCCAGCGAGGGAGCGCTGAGGGGTGGATGTTGATGGGAGCAATCCGCGGAAGCTGCAGAAGCCACTGTGGCACCAGGTAACCAAAGTCCACAACCAATAGAAAATCTGGTATTGCCAATGCAGCAATCTCGGATTGAGTTTCCTCTGATAGGCGATTGTCTACCAAAACGACTGGAAGTGATTCTGTACTCGCAAACACTGCTAGGGGAGTACTGGTGAGGAGTTGTTTTCTGCCAACTGGTTTTGCGGTAGGTGTTAACACCCAACTAAGCGAAAACCTCGGATCGTTCTGCAGCGCGCGTGCACACTGCACCGATCGTTCTGTCGAACCTGCAATAGCAACACGGAGTACTGATGTGGAGTTTATTGCCATAGTTCAAGTAGGCGCTGATCAATTGGTTCCAACTTTTTGTTGATATCATTTTCTTGATATACAGGCAAATCGTACTCCTGAGAGTAGTCAGTGAATAAGATGCCATCCAAATGATCAATCTCGTGTTGAACTACCCTGGCTTCGTAGTCAAAGTAACGCGTTCGCTGGCCAACAAGCTTAGTTTCAGTCAGTTCCAAGTACTCAACGTCTACCCAACTCCACCTTGGAACAGGTCCATAGATACTTGGTATGGAGAGACAACCTTCAAGAATTTGGCTCTCTTGATCATCACCAAGTACTCTTTTCAGACTGGTTTTGGTAATAACGGGGTTGATGAGCGTCTGAGGTTGATCTGCACGCATAGTGAATATGCGCTGTTTGTTGTTAACTTGAGGTGCTGCGAGCCCAACTCCTTTTGGATTAGTGGTTTTTTCAAGAGTTTTTTCCAAATCAGCCACAAAGCGGATCAGCTCCTTGGTAACAGCACTCACAGCTTGGGCTTTTTGACGGAGAATTGGATGGGGGACGGTGACAATTTTCATATAACACTAACTTCTTTTAATTACGGGTGTTATTTTTGGTGGCGCTGGGTGTGGCGAGTTGATTGAGCAGTTCTAAAGTTTGAGTATCGTTGGGACTGATGTGATCAATAATGTACTGGAGTTGTACTCGTGCCGCCTCAATATCGTTTTTAGCTATATATTGTTTTGCTAACTCAATTCTAGCTGAAGCGTAATTTGGTTTAAGTGCAATTGCCTTTATGAGGAGGTCTCTGCTTGATTCAGTATTGTTTATTCCCAGCTCTACGAGTGCTAAATTATACACCAACTTGGGATCAGTAGGAGCATGTTTGATGGCAGCCAGTAATGTCTCCTTGGCTTTATGCAAAAGTTCAGGATTGAGTTGTGCTAAAGTAATGAAAATTCTGGCTCGGGTTTTATAAAAGTTAAGGTGGACTGGATTTAAAGACAGCGAAGTGTCACTGAGCTCAACTGCTGTTCTAGCTAATTGAGCTGCTGCACTTGCATTGCCTGCTTCCCCAACTGTGACGGCTGTAGCAGCCATTTGATAAGCAAGTTCGTCATAGTACAGTGCTTCCCCAGGAGAAAGGGCAATAGCCTTTTGAATCAGTTGGGTGCCAGGCAGAAACTCACCTGCATTCAAGGTCGCTTTGCCCACAGCATATGCGTGGTCGGCGGCATATGCCCTGTATACCATGATGAGTTGAACAAAAACTCCTAGCCAAATAAACAAGGTTACGGCAATTTGCGCACTATCAACATGACCGTGTTCGGTTTTTGATTGTGTGTGTTTCTGAGATTGGGCTGTTTTTTTGGACTGTTTTTCTACTTCTTTTTCTGGGCTCAAGATGCTACTTGCCATTGCCATGTATAAAAACCAGAGCAGTGTCACTGCTACCGTTGAAAAGCCAAAGAAGTTGGAAATGGTGAGAGCAAAAATGCCAGTAGCGAGCGCTACTAAAAGGCCATAGTGTGAAGTTGAGATCTGGTTCCCCGAGCTTGCTTTCAAGACAATAATGAAAAACCAAGATACTAACAAGACATACGCGGTTGTTCCTAGGATGCCCGTAGTTGCTAAGAAGTTAAGCAACTCGTTGTGTGCTTTGTTATATAAAAAGTCCCACTCAGACACGGTATTATGTGCTATGGGTCTGTCGAGGTAGTAGCTGTAGGCAAACGTTTCTACTCCAGAACCAAGCAGGGGATAGCGTTTCCACACCGCCAGTGCACCCGACCAAACAATCTTTCTAATCTCACCAGAATCTGTACCGCCGATATCGAGTCGATTTTGTGCAGGCATTGGAGCGAGTGGTACTTCTGGTGAAGGAGTAGACCTTGCGGAAAAAATATTTTCTAGAGCTGGCGTGAACGGACTACCAATAACAACCAGAACAAACAACAGTGATCCGATCACGCCTGCCAAAGCAGAAAGGGAGTAGGAGCGAGAGAGATATTGCTGGGGTGATGTGATGGACTTAAATCGATGTCTGAGCCACCAGATTCCCACAAATGAAAGTAACACCGGAATACTCGCCGCAAATCCTAAAAATCCAGATCGCGACTTAGTGTACAAAAGCACAATAAAAAGTGTGATCGTAGCAATGGCGGAGATGATTCTCTCACTTCGCTTCGCGTTGCTGCTAACTGTCAGCCAGCCGGCAACTGGAATAAGTGTAATCACATAGGCAGCCAACCAATTTGGTTGGCCAAATGTGGCAAAAACTCTTTCTTGTACATCTTGTATCCAGCAGGACGCATCAAACTGCTGCCCATCTGTGATAATAAAGCAGCTCGGGGAGTGTCCGAAGTGTTCAAGTATGCCGTAGAGCGAAACAGCAATACCCGAGATAAAGAGTGTGATCAGAAGTGGTTTGTAGTGTTTTCTCTCAAGTGTATTGGCAGCAGCGTAGTACAGAATAGTGTAACTTATGTACGAAAGCAGGCCTCCGTGGAACCTGGTGTAGTAGCCTAACCAAGAAGTCCTGGGGTGGATTGAAAACAAGGTCGCAAGCAATTGCGTAGCCAGGAAAAACAATAAGGGAATATCAAAAGCTGTTCGTCGCCAGAGAATGGTTTTACCGACTACCATTCGAGTCAACCACAAACCGAAGATCACTCCAGTAATAGTGTACACAACAAGGAGTTTATTGAACTCAAATAACTCCTCTGTGGTGAAACGGAAGTAGAGAGGCACAATGACCGCTAAAAGGTGAAAACAAACTAGGATTAAATATTGTAAACGCTTGTCACTCATTGTATGTATGGTAGTATAGTACATGACATATCGATGAGCGTGAGGCAAAAAGCAAATTGCCCTGCTGGTACTTTCGATATACAATGAAACTGTACCCGAGTAGGGTCAGATCACACAAGGAGTAGCATGGATACCACTGCCCAAAACCAAACTTCTGTAGTTATGCCTGCAGCTTCAGCTGTAGCGACACAAGAGCCAAATGCTTCTCGAGAGAGTTTAGAAGACCAAAATATCTTTATTTTGCTTGGTGTTGCTGATGGCACTGACGAAGAAAAAGAGAGTTTTCTCGACGAACTCCAACAGGTTATTTGGGAAGACTTCATCGAGAATGATGTTAAAGTCTTGCTCACCAGTGATGAACTCGCACAACTAAATACTCTTTTGCAACAACAATACTCCTCAGAGCTTGAGAAACAAGAAAAAGTGGTGCTATTTTTAGAAAAATTAGTACCTGATCTCGAGGAGATCATGCTCGAAAAAGCACTCGAACTAAAGGCAGATTTATTCCGTGAACGTTTGCAATCTTTGCAGAGCTATTATGGCGGAAATTCTGGGAGTTTGGCGGCAATTGAGCAAGCCCGAGAGCTGATGAGGGATGACAAGTGGGCAGCTGCTGCAGGAATGGTTAACTCACTCTGAGTTTGTCTGTTCTAACTGTTACACGTGATATAGTAGGGCCATGCGTTTCAACTGGACGAAACAGCTGTTTGTCGACCTGGGGTCTTCGTATACTAAAGTCTCAGTACCAAAGCACAAAACAATTATCGAACAATCGTGTATTGCTTTTTTTGG
>CAZBTU010000034.1:8873-9953 GCA_964494905.1 uncultured Pseudomonadales bacterium
GGAATGAGGGTGAGTGGTGGTGGAGCGTTACTACAAGGAACGGCCGCATACCTTGAACAACTGCTTGCAATCGAGGCAATCAAAGTTGCTGACCCAGTAATTGCAGTCTGTCAGGGACTGGCACTCTTGGATCAGGGGCAAACAAAAAATTAAGCCCTCGATTTGAGTACTAAACGATCATGAAACGAAACGTAACTTCATTTTTCACCAGTGGTGTTCGCACTACTACCCATCTGTTTGAATTGGGTTTAATAGTATGTGCTCTTATCGTTTTCGAGTGGATTGGTTTGTTTGAGTTTCCTCGGAAATTTGGGGAGCAAATCGCGAGACCAGCCAGAGCATTTGTTTCACAAAGCTACATTCAGCTGAGAGACAGAATGTTGATTCTGAGAGGAAGAGGAATACCTCTATATGAATATCAAGAGCTCAGGCAGCAGTATACCAACCTGCTTGTACGAGTAAGCAAACTTGAACAGTTTGAGGCAGAGAATCAAGTGCTGAAAGAGGCACTGGGGCAGCAACTATCTCGAGATCGTTTGTTGTCAGCACCTATTATCACTGCGAATGGTACGTTTGTTGGATTGGGGTCGGAGGATGGGGTTGAGTTGGGCGAAAGCGTCTTAGCCCAAGATGTGCTTGTGGGTATAGTGACAGAGGTTAGCCATCACCAATCACGAATTACACCCCTGCAACAACTGCGAGACCAACCGCTGTTGGTTAAGACAGAAACTGATGTCGTGGGGCTTGTCGTTGGCAGTGGCAAATCCTTATTACTGACTGAAGTAGCCCGTGATGCTCAATTGACGAAAGGAATGAGGGTGTTGACTGCGGGCCAAGAGGGAGTGCGGCCTGGCATGCTTGTTGGTACAGTCAGAGAGGTGGAGTCGTCCCTATCGGCTCCGACATTAACAGCAATTCTTGATCAACCGAGTAGTTTGTATGAAGTACCGTTGGTATCAATATGGTAACAGGAAGAGTTGTAACACTATTGTTATTACTTGCTAGCGTGGTTTTCCTAGCCGCGCTTGAAAGTGTGATTGGCATACCTGCGGTGACGTTACTAGTGACTTCACTGTTATA
>CAZBTU010000034.1:10053-12068 GCA_964494905.1 uncultured Pseudomonadales bacterium
GAACTGAAGCCGAGAAAAAAACAGCTCGGATATAATCGACGGCAATTAGTTGTTGTTGCAATGGCTGTGGGCTTTAGTTTACTGATGGCTCGTTTGATTGATTTACAGGTCATTCATTCCCAAGCATATAGGGAGTTGGCTGACTCGAATCGTCATGCTGTGCGCCTTAAACCAAAAGAACGTGGGGTTATTCTTGACCGATATGGCGATCCGTTAGTACTGAATATCCCAAAGTATTTTCGACAAGATACTATTACAGATGGGTCACAAAAACGATTACTCGATGAATCAGAGGCACTGTCACTTATGGCCACAAAAAGTGCAGAGGTGGGCTATGAAATTGAACGCCGGTACTTGTACCCTGAATCAACAGCACACGTTTTAGGTTACACCGGAAAACCAACTGCGCAAGATTTGCTCAATCAGAGAGAGTTATCTCCAAACGACCTAGTTGGTAAATCTGGGCTCGAGGCAGTCTACGATCCTATTTTGCGAGGGGTGGCACAACAGAGTACCTATGAGGTAAATGCACTCGGTCAGTTGCAGCGAGTTTTGACCGAGAAAGCTGGTGTGCCTGGTGCGACAATTTGGTCGAGTATTGATCCATACCTTTCGGAAGTGGCGTACAAAGCTTTAGCTGGACAGCGTGGCGCCGTGGTAATTTTGGATACTGCCACAGGCGAGATACTCACCCTTATTAGCAAACCATCTTTTTCTGCTACTAAGTTGACTGAGCGGCAGCTTGATCCTCAGGCCGAACAGGCACGCCAGGCAGAAGTTAGAGCTTTTTTTTCACACCCACAGCAACTCTTTTTTAATCGCGCTGTTAGCGGCACCTATCCTCCTGGTTCAATTTTTAAGCTGGTTACTGCTCTGGCTGGTTTGGAAAAGGGTTCAGTAACCAGCGAGACGACTGTTAATGACGAAGGAGTGCTCAAGGTTGGAGAGTATGAATACGCTAATTGGTATTTCACCCAGTATGGTGGGGTTGAGGGTACGATTTCACTGGAGAGAGCACTCGCACGAAGTAATGATATTTTTTTCTACAAGGCAGCCGAGTGGGTGGGCCCAACTGCGCTTGCAGAGTATGCACAGCTGATGGGGTTTGGAGAACAGACAGGTATTGAGCTACCTGGTGAAGCTGAAGGGTTAGTCCCAGACCCTGTATGGAAAGAACAACAGTTGGGTGAACAGTGGTTTTTGGGCAACACATACCATTTTGGCATTGGACAAGGCGATGTACTCATAAGTCCACTCCAGGCAGCACAGATGGTTCAGGTTGTAGGGAATAAAGGCACACTGTGTCAACCGCACTTGGTGAGGGCTGTTGGCACTTCTGGGCAGAAAAAGAGTGAAACGAGTTGCAGCGAACTGGGTCTCAAGGAGGAGCACTTAGAAGTTGTTATGCAAGGTATGGTTCGGGCTTGCAGCACCGGTGGAACAGCGTATCCATTTTTCACCCATAACGAACTTTACGCCGAGTCACAACTGCCAATTTACCAACAACTGGATCGAGGCGCTGTAGCCTGCAAAACAGGCACAGCGGAGTTCGGATCGGCGAATGAGAAAGGATATCGGGCTACACACGGGTGGTTTGTAGCATCTTTGGCTCTAACTTCAGAGGGGGTAGAGGGGTTGAGCCAAGAAGCGGTAGCATCTGACTCAGCAAGTGTCGTAAATACTGAAGTCAGCCCCGATGATGATATGCAAGAAATATATCAGAAGTGGCGTGGTCAGAAGGCTGAGCACCTGCCCAAGAAAATTAGCCTGGCAGTTTTGGTGGAGAGCGATGAGCAGCAGCCATACAAGGAAGGGTCTCGTGATGCAGCTCCCGTTGCCAAGTTCATTCTTGATTGGATGCAAGGCAAGTCACCTTCGATTACGGAACTAACGAAAACCACTGATATTGAATCAGAATAAGACAAGGGTTTAGTTACGGTTTTTGTAAGGGTCCTCAAATATATTTGAGGTGTGACACTACCTAATATACACCAGTTTCGGGATCTCTTCGTTAT
>CAZBTU010000035.1:0-2595 GCA_964494905.1 uncultured Pseudomonadales bacterium
AATGCTGACCTATAGAAATGCAAAACATGACTACATGTTAATGTACATAATTTAGAAGTGACTGACTGTCGAGTAATACGAAGTCCTCCACTTCAGAATCATATCAATTTTACTATATTATAGGTCGTTTTGTCAAGTATTATCAGGATTTGACAAGATATGAGTGTATCATTATAATTAAAAATGTGAAAAGATTTATAATTGTTCCTAGTCACCATATTCTGCACCACAACTTGCGGTGATGGGGTTTTGTGCAAAAAAAGTGAACCCGCCACCAGCGGGTTTTTTAGTGCCCTCCGCTCAGACACAAAGTTCGTAACAATTAGTTATAATCAACCAGAAAGAATGCAAGTATGAACAATCAAACACCTCAGACTTTGAAAGGTTTTCGTGATTTTCTCCCAGAGGAAAAACGCCGTCGCCAATTCGTTGCCTCTAAAATGTCAACAGTTTTTGAACGCTTTGGTTTTGCACCACTAGAGACACCAACCCTCGAATATGCAGAACTGTTAACAGGTAAGTACGGTGAAGAAGCAGACAAGTTACTGTACACATTCACCGATCGCGGTGAGCGCAAGATCGGTTTGCGGTACGACCAGACTGTCCCCACTGCACGGATCCTAGCTCAATATCAGAACGAACTACCTAAGTACTTTCGTCGCTATCAGATCCAAAATGTGTTCCGCGCAGACAAACCTCAAAAAGGTCGCTTTCGTGAATTTACACAGTGCGACTGCGACATTTATGGAACTACTTCGGCTATAGCTGATGCAGAAATTTTGGCTGTGTTGTATGCAGTTTATAAAGAACTTGGCTTTGGGCAAGTTTCTCTTTTGATCAATGACCGCAAACTATTGGCAGAACAAGTGAGTAGTTACGAAAAACCCGAAATTACATTTGCCTCAATTATGCAGTCCATCGATAAGCTCGATAAACTCCCGGGCACTGAAGTTGCGAACGAACTTATGAATAAAGGTATGGACCTTGGTGATGCAATGATACTTTTGAACCAACTAACTCTTGCCAAAAAATCAAATAATTTGGTTGAAATTGAACAAAATGCAATCTCATTGGGAGTACCTAAAGAAGCACTCAAATTCACCCCTACTCTTGCGCGTGGTTTAGATTACTACACGGGACTCATTGTGGAAGTTCAGCTACCCGAATACAAAGCAGGTTCAGTAGCTGGCGGTGGCCGTTACGACAATCTTATCGAACAGCTTGGTGGAATAGCAATTCCGGCTGTAGGTTTCGGGATTGGGTTTGATCGGACCGTGGAAGCTGCAGACGCTCTGGGACTCATACCAACCAGCCTTACACAAAGTGAGGTCCTGATTACGTTATTTGATAACACTACCGTGTCTGCGAGTCTACAAGCAGCAGCAATGTTACGAAGTGCTGGCATCGCTGTGGATGTCTACCCTGCACTTGACAAGCTTAACAAACAATTTAAGTACGCAGATCAACTCGGCATACCCTTCGCACTAGTGATCGGACCCGATGAGCTGCAAACTAATAAAATCGTACTCAAAAATATGAAAAGCGGCACACAGTCACATCTAACGCTATCAGAGGGAATCAGCCTCCTCAAGAATACATAACTCAAGAGCGTAGTCAGGGTACTCAAAAACATGCTATCGTAATGGGTATGCCCGCCCACAAAAGTCCCAAGAAAATAGTCCGTACTAAGCATGGGAACAGCCACCGACTCAAGGCCTATCTTCTGTTATTGATAAACACAGGAACCTGGGGCGCTGCCTTAGTAATGGTGAAGCCAGCTCTCGAATTTACCTCCCCATTTCGCTACTTACTGTATCGATTTTTACTGGCTTCCTTGCTGTCAATTCCCATCTGGCTCCACTATCGAAACCACCCAGCTGTGCGCAAAAACCTGAGAAAATTTATCGGGAGGGTCGGCTCGATTGAGCTCATTGGTACTACTTTGGCATTGGGTCTGCTGTACATGGGGCTGCGGCTTACTTCAGCAATCGAAGCCAGTCTTATTACTACCACTACCCCAATTTTCATTGTATTGGCTGGTATTTTTTGGCTGCGTGAGCGCGAAACTCGAGCCGAGTGGCTAGGTCTGTGTGTTGCATTTGTGGGTACTATTATTGTTACCTTGGTACCATTTATACAAAACGGTTCTGCCACTGCTGAGCTGTCAGTACTAGGAAATGTCCTGATAATTCTGCAGAATATCGTCACTGCTGCATACTTTATCCTAGCAAAACGCTGGTACCGTTCCTACCCTAAGCTACTGATTGCAGCAATGAGTTTTTTGGTTGGTGTTGTCACATTCTTGGGCTTAAGTTTATTTGAGCTCCGATGGTCAATCACAGAACTTGTTCGCTCTGTTACCAGTGATTGGACCCAACCGTCCGTGTGGATTGCAACGGGCTACATGGCGCTCTTCGGCTCAATCATCGGTCTCACTGCCTATATCAAGGGACAAGACATGATCGAAGCATCTGAAGCAAGTGTGTTTACCTATCTGCAGCCACTGGTCTATGTGCCGCTTGGCATCGCACTGCTGGGTGAATCATTTTCCATATGGCAAGGTGGTGGGTTGCTACTCATCCTTTCGGGGGTGTG
>CAZBTU010000035.1:2695-11981 GCA_964494905.1 uncultured Pseudomonadales bacterium
AGCTACGCTCTAGCTTTCATTTAACCGTCACACTCTTGGCGATATTCCTGGGAGTATCCAATGAGTTCCCCTTCTCCACTGCCATGTAATACGCCAAAAGTTGCACTGGCACAATGGTGAGCAGCGCACTAACTTCTCCAAAATCTGCGATGTCCACATGTGCCACAGACACAGACGTGGTAGCACTGCCGAGGCTGTAAACTTGTGCACCTCGTGCAGATACTTCGTGCGCTGCACTTTCGATGTCCTTGAGTACTGAATCTTTTGCTGTTAGCACAATCACCGGCACACCTGGTTGCATAAGCGTAATCGCATAGTGCTTGAGGTCTCCCGCGGGAATTGCGTGAGCATGTACGTATGAGCCTTCGATCATTTTAACCATACCCTCTCGAGCTATTTCCATGAGTTGCCCTTTACCTAATAAAAAAAGACTTGTTGAAGTTGTAAGCGTTTTTGCTAAGGCAATGAGTTGTTGCTGCAACGGTTTATCAGCAAGCAGTGCGTCAATCTGCACCGAGACCTCTCGCAACTGCTTGATCGCATGGCCATATGCATCCACAACAACGCTCGCCACCAAAAACCCCCAGGCGCACTGTGACAAAAAAATCTTGGTGGACATGACACAAAACTCTGGGCCAGCACCAGCCATAAAGGGGAAATCAGACATACGAGTCATCATTGAACCTGCCATATTCACATAGCTGGCAATTTTGACCCCTTTGGCTTTGGCGTGTTCAAGCACCTCCAAGACATCGGCAGTCTCGCCGCTTTGGGACGGAGCAATAATCAAATCGCCTTTTCGAAACAGAGGCCAGTAACTTTGACTTTCTGCACCGACCAAGCTAATTGCGTTCACTCTAGCTATGGTTCGGAGATAATACGCAAATTGAGCGGCAGCTGCACCAGCCGTGCCTGAACCGATGGTATACACAGTTTTAGCTTGCCTGATTGCTTGAGCGAGCACCTCTAACTCCACCGGCGACTGCGCAACAACCGCCTGCAGTGTTTGGGCAGATTCGTGGATTTCCTTGAGCATGAAGTGGGCATAACCAGCTTTGTTGAGGTCTTGCAGTTGGTTTTGGTGCGGCTCGAATTTAGCTTTAGCCTGTCTGCCTGTTGAAACCGCAAACAGCCTCAACTTCCCACCTTGCACCTCAATGATTTGTCCATTTTCGACCACAAGAATCTCAGTGCAATCAGTTCCTAATGACAATGAGTCAGAGGAAAGCATAATCTCCTCCCCTGCAGCACTTCGCCCCACAACCAGTGGAGAACCACTGCGAACTGCCAGCAACAATCCATCTGAAGTCAGCACTGCAATAGTATTTCTGCCCAGAGCTTTTTTTGCCGTTTGGCGCATCGCTTCCCGGAGCGATATTTTCTTAGTCAAGAATTGCTCGATTTGTCGAACTAATACTTCGCTGTCTGTCTGTGATAAAAAGCTGTACCCGGCTTTTTTCAAATCAAGTTTCAGTTCTTCTGCATTTTCCACTATTCCGTTGTGCACCAGAGCAAATGATTTGTCCTTTGCTAAGTGAGGATGAGCGTTTATCTTCGTAACTCCGCCATGCGTCGCCCAACGAGTATGCCCTAAACCAATCGTGCTCGGAGCAAAATGGGGCTCAGTGGCTAAATCTGGGACATGCCCAACCGCTTTCTCCCACTTCAGCTCCCCAGCAATAGCCTCTACTACTCCCCAAGAGTCATATCCTCTATAAACTAACCGGCGTAGTCCAGCAAATACTTGCGGTGCTGCAGGTTCAACACCAACGTACGCGAAAATTCCACACATGTGGCCTCCTCTATCTTATTTTGTTTTGAAGTTGTCAGGCGTTTCTGCCTGACTTGGTTTGTGCTCTGCTTTGGACTTCTGTTACCAAAAGGTTTAACAGTGCACTTAAATGGACTACCATCTGCCCAGAGGGTTTCCGCTGATGCTCTCCCACTCATGTGGGAGGTCCGATTGCATTCCATGTGCTGGAATGCCCCTCTTCCTCGTCAACCCGGTAAACCGGGACCATGCGCTCAAAAAAGTATTATGAACACCTCCTTTCAAGTACTACTTTTAACTATAACACACCTCATAGTCTATGCTATAATATCGTCTCTGAGATTTGAGTAATCAGGAGTTCACATTTATGAAACAAAGCATTCATCCTACTTGGCATCATGATTGTGCAGTCACCTGTAGTTGCGGCAATAGCTTTTCGATTGGCTCAACCCAGGCAAGCTTAGTTGTTGATATCTGCAACAAGTGCCACCCATTTTTCACTGGTGAGATGAGATTCGTTGACCGTCAGGGAAGAGTTGATAAGTTCATGAAGAAAATGCAAAATGCCCAGGGTGCATCAACTAAGAAAAAAGCCAAAAAAGCTGGAAAAATCGACACTGCTGCTGAGGCAGAAAGAAAGTCTTATCAAGATATTCTTCGTCAACAGCAAGCCCAAATTAAGCAATCCACACCAAAAGAGTCTGATTCAGCACCTGCAGCTAACTAGCTACCTTGTTGGCACAAAACTGAGTACCGGCAGCTATCTGCCGGCATTTTTGATAGGATAAATAGAAGAACTCACATGTCGGCAAATCCCTACCAGAACTTACTAGATTCACTTGCCACAAGAATACAAGAGTCAGAGCAGTTGTTGTCAGACCCTGACCTAGGATTACTAGCCCAAGCTGATCTTGAAGAACTCAAGGCGGAGTTAGCACAACTACAAGCAGCAGCTGACCAGTTTTCTGCACACGACGACAATGACCCACTAGCTGCTACAGAACGTGAATACGTTAACTGTACGATAGAGGTTAGACAAGGCACTGGTGGTGATGAAGCAAAAATCTGGGCACATGACCTGCTGAGAATGTACCTTCGGTTTAGTGAAATTTGTGGTTTGACTGTTGAGTTTCTTGACGACTTGGTAATCAAAATGAAAGGACGGACTCGGGCAGTACCTGCACTCGCGAACGAAAGCGGTACTGTATCTGCCTACGCGCTCATGAAATACGAGTCGGGTGTTCATCGGGTTCAACGTGTCCCAGCTACTGAAGCCCAAGGACGTATTCATACCTCAACTGCCTCGATAGCAGTCTTACCAGAAGTAGCCAAAAACGCTGTAACCATTCGAGACGAGGATCTTGAATGGCAGTTTATGCGTGCTGGTGGTGCTGGTGGGCAAAGCGTCAATAAGACTAGTAGTGCTGTTCGGTTAATACATGTTCCTACTGGTATTACAGTGTCAGCGCGCCAGGAAAGAAAACAATCTCAAAACAGAGAAATTGCCCTGGAATTGCTTCGCGCTCAACTTTGGGAAATCGAAGAAGAAAAACGCCTTGCTCAAATCGGAGAAGCTAGAAGTGCTATCGGTCGAGCTCAACGTGCTGAAAAAATTCGCACTTACAACTACCCTCAAAACCGTGTTACTGACCACAGAACCAAACAGTCATGGTATTCGTTGTCGACAATTATGGAAGGCCAACTCGTAGACATGATGACTGAACTGCATCAAGCCCTGGAATCGGGCCCAATCAACCCCGAAAATGCTGAAACAGAATCAGAATCAGACTTAGGGGATTAATTTCTCCACTTGAATTAAACGCTCACCGTTTGCCCCAACATTCCCCTTACTGACTCGAAAAACTGCTTTAATTGCACTTATGGGGACTGGATCAGTCCGATACAACATAACGTGTGGCTCTGCCCCGGCAGGAACCTGTTTTTCTTTAACACTCGCCAGCACACTCTTCCGCTCGACTGCAACCAAAACGGGTAAAGCACCTTTATCCACAGCTGTCTCTTGAACAACCGAGACTGATGATTGGGGTAACTGTAAAACCGTCCTCAGACGACTTGCCCACCATCTATCCTGGTTTCCATTTTGGCCTACCAGCCCACCAGCGATGTGGCCACTTTTGACACTCTCAATGAAAACCTCCTGTGGCAATATACAAAATAACAAATCATGTTCCGATGCAGGCAATTCTTTTTGGATAGTGTTGATGATCAGGATATCTTGTGGATCACTTGCTCTGATAACACGGGTGATGTTTGTCCAGTATTGGTCAGGCAACCCCCGATCGACAAGTTCCCCGACATTTAAATCTGGCTGCTTAATGATGATCTCCGACGGAATAGCTAAACGGATGCTCGTTTTGGGCACGCCGGCCGCTGCCACCTCCTGTAAGAACCGGTTGAAACCAGCCAAGGGCAACTTTCCAGCTAAATACTCGTTGGCCTTTATTGGCACTGCTTCTAAGTGTTGTTGCAGTATTCCTGGTAGTGTTCGCCTAAATTCTGGAGCAACCATATCTCTCCCCTTTATTGATCACCTTGCAATGTCACCCTCACCTCTTTTTCCTCACCATCTCGCCAATACTTGAGTGGGACTACATCACCAATTTTGTGTTTATTGATGAGTGGCGCAAGCTCCTCTTCTTTAAGGCTCACACCATCAAAACTGGTGATGATGTCTCCTTCTTCTAAACCTGCAACAGCAGCGGTTGTCCCAGACAATACTTCCAAAAGAAAGGCACCTTGGGGCACCTCGTTGGCAAGTGCCGCTTGCTGAGAAATCATTTGATAGCGAACGCCAAGTAATGGACGGTCAAACTGTCCAGTTTGGTTGAAGTTCTGTAAAGAAACTTTAATTATGTTAATTGGCAAAGCAAAACCAATATTCTCTGCTGCTTGGGAGACCGCGACGTTGACACCAATGACCTCACCTGAGGCATTGAGCAGTGGCCCACCAGAATTGCCGGGGTTGATTGCGGCATCTGTTTGAATCACCCCTTCCAAATCCTCTAGCTGAAACGACTCACCGAGTGCTTGGATACCTCTCCCTAAACCAGATATCACACCAGTCGTGACTGTATGTCGAAACTCACCGAGTGCAGTTCCAATGGCTATCACAGTCTCCCCCACTCTGAGCGTATTTGAATCACCCAATGGGATCGGCGGTTGCTTTAAATCTTGTACTTTTAAAATTGCTAGGTCGTTAGTGGGATCGCGATAAATGTTCTGCACAACATGCTCCGCGTCCCCGGCATCGATAACTAGGTACTCGGCAGTGGGATCAGACACAACGTGCTTATTCGTGACTACCAGTCCATTGTCGTCCACCACAAACCCCGTCCCAATATCTTGCTGGACTTCTTCAACTTGATTGCGAGGAACTTGAAAATTAAAAAAACCGTTCCCAAACATGTCAAAGACTTGTTGTTGTCGCTTGACCGAAACGGTCACAACAGATTGTGAGGCTCGCTCTGCAATATCAGGAACAGAAACTGTGCCAGAAGCAGTTTGGGGCAACAGAGCGCCTAGCTGGGAATCTAAAACCTGTCCGGCACCTTGCCGGACTGCCAGCCCCACCTTGCCAGCAAAGTAGTCTAGTGGCTTGATGACAAAGAGTCGATCCGCAACAGCACCTGCAAAAAAGGCGAATAACACAATGACTGAAACAGATAAACCCAACAAAAATGATTTTACGGAGTTGGATCCAGAGGTGTCTGCCATAATCCTCCTTTCCATATTTCGACTGTATATTACAGTACTTCGATAGCTTTTAGCAACTGCTCGTCAGCTTCTGTATCTCGATCATCGCTAACTTCTACATCTACTGGAATGCCTGTCTCATGAATCCATTCGCCCTTGGGCAACATCCACTGGGCAACTGTGACGTGAATACCACCGCCATTGCTCAACTCGCGTCGATCTTGGACTGTTCCCTTACCGAAAGTCTTCTCACCCACTAACTTGGCTCCCAGTTGGTCCCTCAAAGCGCCTGCCACGATTTCAGATGCGGATGCACTTCCCTTGTTGACCAATACTTCAATTGGAATGTTGCGAAGTCGAGCACTGCCACGTGATGAGAAGTCCTGTTCGGCATACTTGCCTTTCTGGATTACAACTGTCTCATCGTCAATAAACTCACTGGCTACTTTGATTGCCCCATCGAAAAATCCACCCGGGTTGTTTCTCATATCGAGCACTACCCCTGCTATTGAGCCTTTTTCCTTCAAAATTGTGTTGACTAAACTATCCCACTCAGTATCAGTTCGCTCGCCAAACCGACTGAGTTTAATATGGGCTACCCTCTTCCCTGCGTGTTCCACAAACTCAAGCTCAGCTGACTTTACTACAATTTCACCTCTCTGGAGAGAAACAGTAAATGGCTCGCTCTTGCCTTCCCTCACCAGGGTTAAAACCACAGTGCTGCCGCGGGGACCACGAATGGCTTCAACTGCTTTTTCAATTGACCAGCCAGCTGTATCCTCATCAATGCCCTTCTCCTTATCCGTTACTTTGATAATCAAGTCACCTGCCTCGACACCTGCTACCGCAGCTGGAGTGTCTGGCAATGGGGAAATAACAGCCAGTATTTGATCCTTAAACCCAAGCTCAATTCCAACTCCAAAAAAAGCGCCTGCTAAGTCTTGGCCACTTCGTTCATTCTCGACAGGCGGCAAGTACATGGTGTATGGGTCATCCAGTGAAGCCGTCATTCCAGCAATTGCGCCATCTACCATCTTTGCCGTTACAACTTGCTCAGGCTTGATGTAGTCACGCTCAAGAATTGACCAGACCTCCCAAAAAGTACTAAAGTCAACTTCTTTCCGCTCTGCAGGGACGGTTGTATTAACTAACTCAGCATTGTTGGTGCTGCCAAGTCGGCCAGAATTAGCACTCAGCCATCGCTCTGCAACAGAAAATCTGTGTTCAATAAAAATACCAAGCACCACCAAAAGTGCGATCCCACTCAGTTGCTGAATCATGCGAAGCGACAGTTTCATAGGCACCCTATTGTACGGGGTGACTCAAATCTATGGAAGGAGCATTCCGCTCTTATAGAGTTTTGGGTGTTACGAGTAAGACCAGGTATCACTGGGCTTTTACAGCACCTGCGTGAACGGTAACATGGCCAGATGTCGTGCTCGTTTAATAGCAACAGCTAATCGCTTCTGCTGCTTTTGTGAGAGACCAGTTTGGTTTCGGGGAATGATTGAGCCCTGCTCGGTTACATACCGAGTCAATTCCTCTGGTTTTTTGTATGTAAATGTCAATGATGAGCTTGCCTTAACAACTCTTCTTCTTATTTTTCTGGTTTTCTTTTTTGGTTTCATATTCTTTTATGTTGTACTTATTACTGATTACTAAAATAGTCTGTTACTGGCTTGAAGATGACTAAAATGGTACATCATCTGCGACATCTTCTATGGAGTCAACCTGATCTGTCACCTCATCGTCACTGCCACCTCGAGCTGATGTTGAGCTCCCACCGGCATTCTCGCCACTATAGTCATCGTCAGCTTGATAGTTAGTTCCGCCGCGAGAGGAGCGTAGCAAAATCATATTTTCTATAACTATCTCTGTTGTCTTTCGTTCTGTACCATCTTCGCCCTTCCAATCACGAGTTTGCAACCTACCCTCCACATATACCTTGTCTCCTTTGTGAAGAATCTGGCCACAAATATCTGCAAGCTTAGACCAAGCAACTACGTTGTGATACTCAACACGTTCCTGTTTTTCTCCGCCTTCAGTTGGAGTCCAAGTACGATTGGTAGCAAGTCCAAAGGAACAAACCGCTGCGCCGTTCGGGGTGTACCGAAGGTTGGGGTCCCTTGTTAAGTTTCCAATTAACATTACTTTATTGAGTGAACGAGCTGACATGATGACGTTCCTTTCTTGTCTCTATTGACTCTACCTTCAACTATACCTATCAATTCTTACACATAGTGTAGCGTACTACTAGCTGGCTTCTGCTCCCCGTTCCTGACTACGTGCTGGTTCGCTTTGTTTTTGCTCTGCGATGACAAACAAGTGTCTGAGAATATCTTGCTGTAAATAGAAGTCACGCTCAAAACTCTGTGCCTGTTGAGCGTCACCTTCGAGTACCCAGTGTTTATAGACTGCCTGAGTATTTCGTTTGCCTCCATGTCGAATAGGATAAGCAAGCTCTTTTCTGCCCCAATCTTCTTGAGAAATGACTGAAAGTTTTTGTTTCTTAGCAACTGCGAGCAGTGCTTCATCAAGCTGAGTAGTCTCAGTTGAAGTAAATGACGCAGGAATAAGATACGTCAATTCATACCGTCGCACTCGCGGTGCGGAAGTCAGTTGTAACATAAGACTCCTCCTATATTTTACCCTGGAGTGATGGAATCCCGGTATCCCGAGATGGGTAAAATTTATACTAGTGGGCATTATACCATAGGAAAGAGTGCTCTTTTATGAGCCGATCATAAACTCAACAACATCATTTGGTTGCATCACGTACTCTTTGCCCTCAATGCGCAATCTGCCCTTTTCTCGCACAGCCTTCCATCCCCCAAGCTCGATAAAATCTTGGTAGTCTGCCACGTTTGCCTTGATGAATTTTTTAGTGAAGTCAGTATGGATTGCCCCTGCTGCTTCTGGTGCTCGCATTCCTGCCTTGATTGTCCAAGCGCGCACCTCGAGTTCACCGGCAGTGAGAAAGCTCTGCAATCCCAACAACGAGTATACCCGAGAGATCACTCTCTCCAGGCCACTTTCTGACAAACCAAGCTCTGCCAAAAACAGTGCTTGGTCTTCATCAGAAAGACTGCTGAGCTCACTTTCAATTTTTGCACTTATGACCAGAACGTTCTCCTGAGCAGCTTTCAACTGCTCTGCGTATTGGCTTGCTAATTCTGTGTGTTGCGCTGCAATTGTCTCATCAACATTCACCACATATATCATGGTCTTGGCAGTCAACAAACCCAGTTCTTTCGCAACTTGTTGTTCATCTTCTGTTTGTGCTACAAGACGTAGTGGCTGTCCGGCTCTAGCTGCATGCTGTAATCGCTCAACAACTGCCCAGCGTTTCAGCAACTCAGGTTCTTTTGTAGCCTTGGGAGCCTTCTGTTTTTCAAGTGTAGCCAAATCGGCAAGTAACAACTCTGTCTCAATTGTCTCCACATCAGATACAGGATCGGTACTGCCCTCGCGAATTATGTCAGGATCGGTAAAACCTCTCACCACATGGCAAATGAGCTGAGTTTCCCGAATGTGCGCCAAAAATTGGTTGCCAAGCCCCTCACCGGCAGCTGCCCCTTTGACCAATCCAGCAATATCAACAAACTCCACAGTTGCCGGTTTGATTGTTTTAGTATTAACAACTTGGGCTAAAACTTCTAATCTTTTGTCTGGAACCGGAACAATGCCAGTGTTGGGATCAATGGTGGCAAAAGGATAATTAGCAGCCAAAGCCGCCTGACGCCTCAACAATGCATTGAACAGGGTTGACTTACCAACGTTTGGGAGACCGACTATACCGAC
>CAZBTU010000036.1:0-6349 GCA_964494905.1 uncultured Pseudomonadales bacterium
ATTTGTCGGAGAGACAGGACTCGAACCTGCGACCTCGTCGTCCCGAACGACGCGCGCTACCATCTGCGCTACTCTCCGTTGTGAACTCTCCCTGAGCTACAGGGCAAGGAATCTGTTCAAGGAACTGTATTGTATCGCACAACGGATTGGTCAAGAAGTGGAAGCTAGCAGAAATAGTGACTGCAAATAATTTTTGTCACAACTCTAATGCGCGTGGGTTACACCTAAAGGAAATAATAAAAAACTAGCTCAGACAAAGCTGAGCTAGTAACACAATCTCATCAAGAGGTCATCTGGATCTACCAGCGTTCTACCTTGTGAACTACCGTATAGGTAGCGCGCAGGTAGCCAGCCAGCACCAGCATGACGCAAACTATCAACCAGCCAAAAGGCGCGGTTTCCCAGACGCCTGTCCAGCCGGTGACATCCATGACAGCCTTTTTTAGCCAGGTCCCTTCGATGGGCAGCACCAAGTATGTCAGCGCGAAGAAGAGGAGCCCAACGAAAAAGCTAATCAGGCCACCGAGGAGGGTATTCCACTCTTTCTCGATGTTTAAGTCGGGTAAGATTTTTTTGTCGAGCCAGTTAATGAAATGGGTTTTGGCGGTGAAGCCGGTCCAATACGGGCCATACCCTAATACCCCTAGCTCGACTACGAACACCACTGCCTTGAACAGCCCTACGAAAAGGGCATTGAGAAAAATCTTCAGTTCGAAGGCAAACGGTAAAATATTTACGAGCAGCATTATCGCTGCCACGATTAGCGCCGTGAGGCCAATCTTATGTGGGAGTTTCATCTTTGCAGTCCTTTTGTGCGACCGCTTGAAGCAGATCGCAAGATGAGAAGTTTTTAAGGATCACAAACACATGTTCCTAGGGAAATCCTAGATTTGTGTTTATCCTATAGTATAAAATACAGCGAGCATTAAGTCAAGTTGGGAGGGGAAAATGAAGCCAAAGACTCGATTTACTTCAGCTCAATGGCGTAGAAGTTGACGGGTGTGTCGTTGCTGAACTTGGTTTGAATAAGCAACCGACTCCCGTCAGGCCAGGGGTAGAGGAAGTTGGCCAGAAATGGTCCAGAGTAGAGCGTTACACGATTTGAGCCATCATACTCAGCGATATTAATGGAGTCATCCTCAATATATAGTAAGTGCCTCGAGTCAGGATACCACTGGAGGGTATTGGCAAACAACGAGCTGTGATAGGTGCTGAAGTTGTCGAAAAGCTGTGCCGAGGTACTGGCCTGGAGTGAACGAAACGCAGCGCTATCGGTTGCAGCTCGACTTGAGGCAATCTCAGCCGATAAGAGCTTTTTCTCACCAGTGTTATAGGCATCAAGTACAGCTGGCGTTTCAGTACCAATCCGGAAGTTTTTATCTTCTTCTCGGTCGTATACATATATACCACTCGGTTGGACCTGCCGCTCCTCAGGTTGGGTGTTGGTGGCAGGCAAAGGTGGCACTAGGGCATCGGGTATGGTTACAGGTTCGGTTGCCGTATACAGCAAGCGTTTTTTGTCTGGAGAGATATACACATTTTTGGCACTTTGGGTAGCAATTGAGATGATCTCTGCTGGAAATTGAGTCAGGAATTCCTGTTCTCTCAAGAACATTTCCTCTTCCCAGTCGCTCAGTAGTTCGTTTCTTGTAGATCTGATGTCTGGCAATGTGTTGAGGTCATTCAGCTGTCCGGCCTGTAGAATGAGCTCTCGATTTCGACCGATCAATAGCAACTCAGTACTGTCTGGAGACCAGATCAGCTGTGCGGTGGCTAAATCGATCCTGTCCGAGTCTGCGGCTAACTGCCGAGGGCCTTTCTGCAAGGAAAAAGGACTGTCTGACAATTCTAGGACATAGAGGCCATTTTTCCGTTCTGCAGACGCAGAAGCCGTGTAGTATGCAATTTTTTGCCCGTCTGGTGACGGTACAACGTTTTGAACTCCTGTAAAAGTCAGGGTGCTGAGGCTGGGTGCCAATGGAAAGAGCTTAGCGTTTGTCTGGGTAACGAGTTCTTGCTCAACGCGCAGTTTCTTTTCCCAGGTCGTGTATCCATCTTTGACAATTTTTATGTCGTACTCATTTGGTTTAAGGTAGATGGTGTCATTTGTTGCAGTGGTTAGGTTACCATTCACGAAAACTTCAGCACTGGCTGGAATTGATGTGACCGAGAGAAGTCCAGCTCCGGGAATGAATCCATCATCGCTCAAGCGGTACTTGCCTTTCGCGTACTGGATGGCTAGCAAAGTCCCACCAAGGATAAAGAGAGCAGATAACAGCGTGTAGATCACGCGTCTGTTTAGTGAGACAGGCATAGCTTGTATTATACCGGTAGTGGGCAAGGCTGTAATTGGCGAAATTGCAACAAGATTAAAACTATGCAATTCAGGTTGAGCAAATGCACGTGCATCGAGCTTGCTTTTTCAGACACAACCGACTAGAGTGCAAAGGCAGAACAACATCAAGCCGCGTCTTTGGTGCATGTAGTTTTACTGCCACGTACAATCCAGGCGTATGAGAATACCATTACTATCAGGGTTCAATAGAAAAATAGGTTTAGATTTGGGCGCAGACCGGATTCGCGTAGTAGTCAGTGGTATTGGGTTGGTTGCTGATGAACCAAGTCGAATTGCGCTCAATAGCCAGACAAGAAAAATGGTTGCGTACGGTGAAGATGCCAAGGAGATGGAGGGAAGAATCAACCCACCACTCAGTGTCATAGCTCCTATCCAAAAAGGTGTTGTTTTCGACCACAAGGCAACGGCGCAGTTGATCCAGGCGCTTTTGCAGCGAGTTTTTCCTCGTTCACCACTTGTGAGTCCGGTTTTTATGGCAAGTATTTCTGGAATTGCTCAACCTGCAGACCACATTGTTCTCAATGATGTGCTATATGGATTTGGAGCACGGGAAGTCTATCTGATGAGCGCACCGCTCGCAGCAAGTATCGGTGCTGGCGTTCCTATTGCCGATGCATCTGGTTGTTTTCTGTTGCACTTGGGTGAAAGTGTTGTGGAAGGAGCAGTTATCGCACTCGGGAGCACAGTCAAACAAGTGTACAGTATCATGGCTGGTAATTTTTTGCGTCAAAAAGTTCAACTGGTTGCGAAAAGGAAGTTGCATTTAGTGTTAAGTGCGGAAGTAGCGCAACAAGTAATTGACCATGTTTTGACAGTGGACCCAGATAAAGATAGAGAACAACTGATCGCAGGATCTGACTTGCAAACAGGGAGCCCCAAGGAGCTGTTGGTGCAGAGCAAAGATTTTTTGGCTGAGTTACAGCCGGTGGTCGACTCGTATGTTGAGTTACTGCGCACGCTCCTTTCGGATATTCCTCCTCAACTTACCGTTGATGTTATCGATAAGGGACTGTTGCTTTCTGGTGGGCTGGGGCAGCTTGACGGCTTGGAGCAGTACTTAGTGGCGAATTTGGGTATTCCCGTTTCATTAGTTGAGCATCCTAGCCGAGTGGTGATCAGTGGTGTTCAAACAGCTCTAGTACACTTAGACGAATACAAACAGAGTTTGGGATACCGTCAACAACAAGCTTGAACATATTGTTGTAGTAGTTGATCTTGAGAAAGAAAATGCCGTTATGTCACTCAAACTTATCTCACTCAACATTGAACACGACAAACACTTCGATCGGTTTTTGCCGTTCTTGGAGACAGAGCAACCGGACGTCGTTTGCTTTCAGGAATTATTTTTGCTCGACATTCCTCTCATACAACAGCAGTTACAGATGAATTTCATGTTTGTGCCCAAGCATATTTTTGATCAGGAAACAAAATATAAAATTTCTCAGCGCGGCATTGCTGGGGTAGGAATCTTCACTCGCTTACCGTATAGAAGCGGTCAAGTTGAACCGTACGGTGGTGATAGTAGTCGATTAGCCTCTTTCCACCAACCTTTGGATAGCACTCACTCCCTTCTTTCGATGGTAGTTGAAAAGGCTGGTGCCACATATTGTGTTGCAACCACTCATTTCACTTGGTCACCGAACGGCTTGCCCAACCCCGAGCAGAGACAGCATGCCCAGAAGTTCAAGCAAGTTTTGCAAAGTTTTCCCGAACTCATTCTTTGCGGTGACATGAACGCACCAAGGGGTGGGGAAATATTCAAACAGTTGGGCGATGGTTTTGTCGATGCGATTCCGCCTGAAGTGACAACAACACTTGATTCTGAGTTTCACTATGCCGGCCCACTAGAACTCGTGGTTGATGTTTTGTTTCACACTAAGCAGTACCATGCCAAGTCCGTACAGGTGATCGGCGGTGTCAGTGACCATAAAGCAGTTGTGGCAGTTATTGAGCGCACGTAATCATGTTGAACTTACGCATACGACTTCGGCAAGTGTGCCAAACATCGAACTTACTCTTCTGACTCAACAGCAGCTTTAAACTGGTCACCTCTGTCCTGGTAGTCCTTGAAGGTTCCAAAGCTAGCACTCGCTGGGCTCAAGAGGATGGTATCGCCAGGTTTTGCCAACCGTTTTGCAATCTGGACTGCTTCAGGCATGGATTGAACTTTATACACGGTTTCGAGCAGGTGGTGTGTGGGATTTTTCCGGTACAGTGCGGTCACAATATTTTCCCCACTGGGAGGGAATAGAATCAGGGCTTTAACAGGTTTCGTAATGAGTGCCTCAGCAAGAACAGAGAAATCAAGATGCCGATCGTGGCCACCAGCTATCAAGATGATCGGCTGATCTTCCAGGCTCTCCAGAGCTGCTTTTGTAGCCTCTGGTGTTGTCGCAAGTGAGTCATTGTAGTACTTGTTGCCATTTTTTTCTGCAACTAACTGCAGGCGGTGGGCGAGTGGCTGAAAGTCTTTTAGGGCTTGCGCGACTCCTTCAAGTGGTAGCTGAAGTGCTTGAGCAACGGTAACGGCTGCGAGCACATTCTGTTGGTTGTGTGTCCCGAGCAGTTGTAAGTCACTGTAGGAACAGAGAATCGAGTCGTTTACCATAATTTCATTATTGGTACTGAGATGAGATGTAGGAGTAGGTGGGAGTGGAATCGTAGCCGGGAGTTCTGGCAACAGCTGCCTGAGCTCAGTAGGAATTGGTACAGATTTAGGTGTCGCAGAGGAATCCTGACCGTAAGTCAGGTGTTTTCCTTGGCTGAGGCAGGCAAGCGCGAGAGAGTATGGTTGATCACAGCTAGTAATCACAGTGTCTTCTGATTGCTGGAAGCGGCAGATAGCACTTTTGGCAGCAATATAGTGCCAGACGGTTGGATAGTAGTCCAAGTGCTCAGCGGAAATACCTTGGATCACGGCAACTTGGGGGCTATGGGTCAACTCGGCAAGTTGGTGACAGGAGAGTTCAAGGACAAGTGCCAGCGGTTGTTGAGCATTGGCTGGGATTTGCTCGAGCATATCAAGGGGGGGAATGCCAATATTGCCTCCAATCAAACTGGACATGCCACAGGCTTGCAACACTGCTCCCGTGAGCGCGGTGGTGGTGCTTTTTCCCTTAGTACCAGTAATGCCGACAGTTCGCAATTGGTGGTGTTCGGACGTTTGCTGGTTATAGGCGGTTACAAGTTCGAAAAAAAGTTGGGTGTTACTGGAAACTGTGCATTTCAGTCGCTCGCACGCTGCCAAGAGTGGGTTCTCAGGAGGAATTCCAGGTGTTTTGAATACAGTGCAGGTAGCTGGTAGCTCAATTCCACTCAAAGAAGCAGCGGTAACAAACTGGGTTAAAGGCTCATTTGCAAAGATCTTCTGCCACTTTTGATCGAGTGAAGCAAGCGGCGCATCATCAAGACAATATATTGGTAATTTTGGCAGGTGTTGGCGGAGCAGCCGATAGGTTGACCAACCTTCTCTGCCTAAACCGAGAATCATCACCGCAGATGGTGCTGTTTGTTGTAAGAAATGATCGATAAACTCAGGAACATTCATATTTACTTTCCGTTGAGTGATTGGGTTGCGTTTTGGACGAGTTCGGCAAGTTTCTCAGGTACGCTGTGGTTGGTATTCCAGGATCGAAGAAGCTTCTGAGCCTGAGTGGCAAGCTCGGTGAAGACACCAAGCTGATTCAGTTCTGTTTGAGCTTTCCGGAGCAGGAAGGGTAAGGGCTGATTTTCGGCTTCAAGTTGCTGGCAAGCTAGATAGACGGCCACCCGACATTCTTGACGGGTTCCGACACATTCGAGTGGCTTCTGAGGCACAAATCCAAGTAGTTGTTGGAGTTCGGGCCAAAGGGACTCATTCTCGAATAGGGCTGAGCTAAATAGCTCAGTCAACCGAGGCAGTTCGATAAAGGGTGCCAAGATTAAGTATGCGAACAAGCACTTGGGGCACTGGCAACACCAGGAGTTGCTTTTTTGACCCTTGTTGCAGCTGCG
>CAZBTU010000036.1:6449-11488 GCA_964494905.1 uncultured Pseudomonadales bacterium
ACTTGGGGCACTGGCAACACCAGGAGTTGCTTTTTTGACCCTTGTTGCAGCTGCGAAACGCCTGATGGTATTGAGGATATTGGGCAAATACTTGAGCAATTTGAAGTTCTGACAATGGTCTCAGTAGTGAACAGTACCATGGAGTACCGGGGATATAACTCAGACAGTACTGTTGGAGAGCTTGTTCGAAGGCATATGTTTTCGAGTATTGATGGTTGATCTCGGTGCCCAGGTATTGCACGGAGCCTTCGTTAGAACTCGATTCGTTAGAAACAGCGATTACCTGATATTGGTAGAGATGAGCGACGATGAGACTGATCCAGGCATAGCTGGCTGATATTGGCACATGGCCGTTGAGTTTGGTCTGCTCAGTGGTTATGGCTAGTTGTGGGTCAAGTATCCTTTTGACCGTATGCAGCCGATCGATGCCAGAGATATTGGCGGTGTCGATGCTGGCTTTGGTGGGGTTAATCAGGAGGCAACCTAGTTGTGAGTTTGAGATATGTGTGCGAAGCAACTCCAGACTTACCACAGAGTCCTTGCCTCCGCCAACTGGAATCAAAATGGCTGTTTCTTTTGTAACTTCTGGGGGGGTAGCTGCCGGTGGAGTGGCTGGGACTTCTTGAGGGGAATTGGAGTGCGAGTGAGTTACAGTCAACTTCATGAACGACGGAGTTGTAAAATCAATCTGGTTCACATAGAAAAACTCACCTAAGCCTTGAAGATATATGTTCTCCCACCATTTTAGTTGTTCGGGTGAGAGTGCGAGTGCTTCAAAACTTATCTCAGGCGAGCAGGTTGCTTTCCAGTAGCTTATCAGTTCTATTGCTCCCAGATGCTTGGTGAGAGCATCGAGGGTGTGCTGTGGCACTTTGTCCAGGTGGTTTGTAGTAACTCCCTCAATCACCACCCGGTGTGTATACTCGATTGCTGGTGCTTGTAGATAGGTGAATAGAAGCTCAAGCCCCTCTGGTATCAGGCGATAGGTAGCATTCGTATAGCGAAAAACGGGGTAATGGCTGCGGGCATCGGAAAGAAGAGACATAGTCCTATTATAGACAGGTATGGCAATAAAGCAGAGCGGATCTTGTCTACAGGTGCATAGAGTTGCCCGTCAGTTTATAATGGATCTCTAGCAAGAAAATGGATGGCATCTTTTATGACAACCAGATCATTTGCTCAACTCCGTACAGAAGTATTCTCCCTTGTTGCTCAAATTCCTCGAGGAAAAATCACCACGTATAAGCAGTTAGCTTTGGCTGCTGGCACGGGCCCTCGGGTTATTGGTCGAGTTCTGAACACTAATACTGATAGCTCGACGTATCCGTGTCACCGGGTGATTAAGTCTGATGGGACTGTAGCCAGCGGCTATGCTTTCGGGGGTCAGACGCGACAAATTGAGCTTCTGCAGCAAGAAGGGGTTAAGTTCCAGCATCAGCGGACAGACATTGAGGGCTATTTGTGGGTTAACTTTAATAAAGTATGAAATTTTGGATGCTAAATCTAGTGAAAATGTGTTCAATTATTGAAATTTTGAAAAGCCAGACTGTGAGCCAAAGTCAGCTCTTTTGTTTCTACGAAAAGCTTGTTTCGCCTTATGTTTGGTTTTTGCGGTGGGAATAGTTATGTTTCCGAATAAAACCCAACACCCAAAACCCGAAACACAACTGAGTTGCAAAAAACAAGCCAATGTTTGCATATTAAATATGTATCAATCGATGCGCGGAGCGAGCAGTCGTGCACACCCCGTTGTGTGCGAACACGTCTGTTCGGGTAAAATATGACCATTGCCAACTCTACTTTGAGGGAAAGAAGTGAAGAAAAACATGATAAATCAGTTCAATTGTTGGGCTTAAACCTGTTTGGCAAAACAATTGACGAACTGCTAATCCAGATAGAGAATGCCCTTGTTCAGGGTAATAAATCAGGCAAGAACGCCACTCAGCTACTCACTATCGCCACTCCCAACCCCGAAATTGCAGTTTTGGCTCAGCAAAACCCACCACTCTCAACCGTTCTCGATAACTTTACCATTCAGCTTCCAGACGGAATTGGGTTAATCTGGGCTGCTCGGATACTTGGTAAGGCTCAGCCAGGGTTTGGTCGTATTGCTGGGGTGGAGTTGGTTGCACGTTTGCTTGATCTAATCGAGAAGACGGGCGAATCAGCCCTGATTATTGGTGGAAAATCTTATGCTGGCCAGACAGTTGGGTTGTTTGAGGTTATTCCTGTTTCTGGTAATACTCAAACAGAGCCCAAGCGGCGCAGTAAGCAGGGGACTACACTCTGGTGGACGCCAGGATTTTCCCAGATTCAACACCAGACTGTAGAAGAGGTAGCAGAGCTGGAGGCTGTAATGGCTAAGCTGCGTCCGGCTATCGTTTTTGTTGCGTTTGGGGCACCACATCAAGAAGTGTGGGTCATCAAAAACCAGGTCAAACTTGCCAAAAACGGAGTCGGGGTGGCAATGGTAGTCGGAGGTGCCTTCGATATGTTGCTCGGGAAAATTCCCCGAGCGCCAATCTGGATGCAGTCACTCGGGTTGGAATGGATATATCGACTGTATCAAGAGCCTTGGCGATGGAAACGACAACTACGTTTACTTCATTTCTTATATATAGTATGCCTGGAGTGGATGCGCCAGAGAAAAGAACTCTGGGCAAAATAAGCAAACCAGATCTACTCGTCCATGTCATCTTCTCCTGGACCTACGCCAAGGAGCCAGAGCACGGATTCTTTTTTATAGCGGCGGTCACCTCTGGAGTTGATGCGAATAGCAGGCAGTTTGCCCCGTTTACCCCAGCGTTTAATAGTGAGCGGCGATACTCTCAAGAGATCGGCAACTTCACGCACGGTTAAGAGGTCTGGTAGGTTATTGATATTTAACTTTGTGGCGTCATCCGGGCGACCGGTTTTTTTGTCGTCCACAACGGGGCTGGCAGATGGCGTTGGTACGGCGGTGGTCAGATTCATAGGTGACACCCTTTGTGTAGGTACTTTGTACTTGAGTTGATAGTCGTTTATAGAACAAACACCAACTTTCTTATACTCAAAACTAGCAGAGTATGATGAACTGGGTCAAGGGGGAGTTTTGGACAAAGTGGGCAAGTAGCAAGTTGTGAACAGTTGAAACCCATAATATTTAATTACAAATCCCATAGTATTCTCGATGTGGAAAACTTTGGCAAAAAGGTCAAGATTGGGTGTTGGCAATTTAATTTCGTGTTTTATTAGTATTGCAAAGCCAGTCGGGAGTTGGCTATAGTTCAGCTCATGTTTGAAAATGGATATGTACCACCAGGTTTAGTTGCGTTAGATGCTGCAAATGGCCAGCCGGATGGCGTGGGCGCTGATGATGGTGGCGCTGAAACTGAGGACAGAAGGCCGGGTTACGAGATTGAAATAGAACAGAATCAGGCTGCCAAAACTCAAGAAATTGCGAAAAGCTTGAGCGCTCTTAACCAACAGTTCAGGGTTGAACAAGAATTGGGGAAGCTTGGTAAACTGGTAGCAGCAAAGGAGATCTCACCAGAGCAACAACAGGAGCTACAAACTCTTGGTGCTCAGAGGATTGAACAGCTTAATTTTCTTGATCGCCAGAAGGCGGCGGCAGAAAAATTGTTAGAGCAAATTCAATCCGAGCCTCTCTATATTACCAATGTGGATACCATAGCAGCGAAGGCGACCGAGGCATTTAAAGCAGGGCAAATCAGTCAGGAAGGATTAGGCAAAATCAAGTCCAAGCTTGACGAACTTCTCAAGCATAGAGAAAAGGTTGAGGCAGCAAGAAAAGCCCGCGAAGAAGAGCTGCGTCCGGTTAAGTCACCAGTTGAGGCCGTCGCAGCGCCACCTGTTGCACCAGTAGTGGTTCCCACAGCTCCAGTTGATGTACCCACCGAAAATTCCAACATATTCAGTCGTTTTTTGTCTCGTTTTAAACGATAGTGTGAATAATGAAAAGCCTTGATAAATTGAGTTTTTTAGACAAATAGTCTTTTTGACACAATCAGCCTAAAAAGAAGGCGCAAATGTCCACTCAAGAGCACCGGCATCCAGATATCATTCTACCCCAAGAATGGGGTAGTCTTCCTGACAGAAGACTAGTATTTGCCCAGCATCTCGAAGCGCACGGTATGCCACCTTGGAAGCCAGAAGATGATCTGGAACGGCAGTTGTGCGTTGAGTTTCTTCTAACTAAAAATTCTCGAGAATTTTTACAGAGTGGAACTCAAAAAGACACTTCAGATCAAAAAGATCCGGCCGCAGCGACAACAGAACTGGAACAGCAAAACGGTAGTGAAAGCACAAGCCCAGTGATTGATGAACTCGAGAGAACTGGCGCTTTGAATGGTATTTCGCTGGAGGAACTTGAGGAAAGAATGAGGCCAGGAGAAATGTCTGATTCTGGGTTCTTGGGTAAAAATGAGAGACTGCTTGATGTGTTGAGGGAGGACCAGGCCACTGTGGATAGGTTGGGGGTAACTCACAAGGAAATTGCTCGGGTATTAAAAGAAGTCGTGGGATTTGGATATGGGAAGTATGAGGGACATTACAAAGGGAGAACATATCAAGTTAATGCAGAAATGACGTTTGGTTTTCAGGATTCACCATTCACTGGAAGTGACAGAACTAAAATTGAGTATGATCCCAATGAGATTTCCGATGGTACTGACTTCTTCATCACTGATACAGAAACGGGAGAGGAAATTAGCTTTGGGGGGCTTGTTATATTTCTCATAGAGAAATACGGTTTCTATGAGGGGAAGGATACTCGGTACAGACTTAGCCCAGATAAGATTGTAGAGTTTTTTCGGATAAAGTGAAACTGCGATGTCCTACACTTATCCATGATTGTGTTTCACAATCAAAAACCCCCACTTCACAGCGGGGGTTTTTAAAATCAAATTGTTAGAGCTGAAGTTACTTCATCTCAACAACACAGCCAGCTTCTTCCAAGGATTTCTTGGCGGCTTCGGCATCTTCCTTCTTAGCACCTTCTAAGACAGTCTTAGGAGTTGCTTCGACGAAAGCTTTGGCTT
>CAZBTU010000037.1:0-11185 GCA_964494905.1 uncultured Pseudomonadales bacterium
CTCATAACCAACTTCCACCTGCCAGAATCCACACTACTTATGTTAGTAAGTGCGTTTACATCCCACCCGCAAACAAATGAACATTTTACTCAGTTCTCGAGCTCACTATTGGGGAAAGCCTACCAAGAAGCGATCGATACAGGATACAGGTTTTATTCCTTTGGTGACGCCATGCTAATTCTCTAAATCATGGCGAAACAATGCGCTTGAACAGGAAGTTATTCCCCGATTTGGAACCGGACGAATCGATTGATAACGAACTTCTCTCCGATTTTGCCACTGAGTTCCTTAACCAACTGTTCGATTGTTTTTGAGCCATCTCTGATAAACTCTTGACCTAAGAGTTCGGTAACATCCGCTGGTTTCATAGCAGCAATGTGCATGGCAACATCGCGTGCCATAACCTGAAACTCATCGTTTCTGGCCACGAAGTCAGTCTCACAGAGAATCTCAACCAAGACACCAATTTTATTATTTGAGTGGGTATAGCTTGCTACGTAACCCTCTTTTGTCTCGCGATCGGCCTTCTTCTCGGCTCGCAGCATACCTTTGGCTCTGACAATTTCACGTGCCTTATCGTAGCTCCCTTTAGCTTCTTCCAGAGCTTTCTTGCAATCCATAATACCAGCACCGGTTTCTTCTCGAAGTTTCTTTACATCAGCAGGACTGAATGACATAGTATCCTTTCTTTGCCCAAAGGTTTCGCCACTGAGTGGGTTACTGTGAACAAAAAACGTATAGGAGCTCGGGAGAGCTCTTTTTTACTTCTTAGCTTGTTTGCCAGCCGCGTACCCTTTAATCACTGCTGTGACAATGTATTCAATGCTTTTCAAGGCATCGTCATTAGCTGGGATAGGAACAGTCACATCGGTTGGATCAGTGTTTGAGTCAACCATGGCGATAACTGGAACGTGCTCAGAGACGGCTTCTTTCAGGGCAATTTTTTCCCGTTTAGGATCGATAATAAATAAGTAATCTGGCTTTTGTTTCAGATCACGAATACCCTCAAAAAATCTGGCTAACCTTGCTTCTTCTTTCTCCAACTGGGTCCGCTCATACTTCGTAAAACCATCGTATGCACCTGTCTTCAGGCCCTTTTCCAGTTCGAGCATCCGCTCAAGTGAGCGTTTGACTTGATCCCAGTTGGTCAGTAGGCCACCAAGCCACCGACTTGTTATGTACATGACACCACTCGCCTTGGCAGCCTCCCGTACGACTTCACGTGCTTGCTTTTTTGTTCCCACAACTACCAGTGATTTACCAGCCTTACCAAGCTCGTATGCATAGGTGTACGCAATTTGCAGTTGCGAAGCTGTTTTCTCGAGGTCGAAAATATGAACACCATCTTTTTCCATGTAAATCCACTCAGCCATGTGAGGGTTCCACTTGGATTTCTGGTGTCCGAAATGACAACCAGCTTCGAGTAGCTCTCGAAGGTCAAACTCAGGTGCTTGAAATGTAGAGGTCTGTGCAGTGTCTTCTGCCATAATGTCCTTTGTTGCTGCTAGCGAACGCTAGCAAGCTGGTGGATTAAGCACTATCCCGTATAAATCGGGACTCAGGACTGAACGCTTAATACACCCAATACTACTAAATACTAGAGCCGTATTGTACCACAAGTGCCCAACTAATCGTTCCCACAGAGTTGAACAACATTTTGTAACAAACTAACAACTGTCACCGGACCAACACCCCCAGGAACTGGCGTCAAAAACGAAGCCACTGGAGCAACTGCTGTCCGGTCAATGTCAGGAGACGGCTCGCCGACATCAACTAACACTACTCCCTTTTTTAAGTTCGCCGCTTGATTAAGTAGATGTTTCTTGCCGGTAGCACTCACAACGACGTCAAACGATCTCAGGCCTTGTCCGGTATCCAGGAGGTCTTGGTATCCTGTCGAACCAACGTTGAGAACTCGACATTCTCGGTGCTGCAGCTCGAACGAAAGTGGCAAACCCAAAATATCAGAGCGACCAATGACAAGTATGTTGACTGACCTTTCAACATGTGATGGAAGCACTTGAGCATACTCAAGGATATCTAGAACTGCCTGGCATGTTGCTGGCAAAACCAGCCCTTGCTGTTTCCAGTCTCCTTGCCAAATTGCTTCCAGAGTCGCAGGTCTGAGTCCATCAACATCCTTTTGCGCTGCAATCATCGTTGTGAGAGAGCGCCACCAAGACTGAAATGCTGCTTGTTCCGCTTTATTTGAGTGAAAGGGTTGTGTTTGTACGGCACGCACCCAGGTGGAGCGACGTGGTTTTTGGACTATGATACCGGTTATGGTAGGATCTGTATTGAGCTCAGTGATTTTTGCTTGCAACGTCTCGACTGTATCATCCAGTGTCTGTTCAAACACTCTATACATGATACCTACTCTATCAGCAGCTTCTTTCTTGAGACGCGTGTACAACCTGCTTCCTTCATCTTCAGCAAACAGCAAAGCCCCAATAGTAGGTGTTTTACCATCTTCCCTCAGCTGAGAAACTTCATCAGTGAGCACCATTTCTATTTCGCTGGCAAAGGCGACACCATCAAATACTTGCATGGAGTATATTGTACTGGAAATCCTCAAACACAGCTATGCAACCACTAATCTTTTGAGCCGATCAATATTCTCAGCATCTGGGCCTTCACCAGAAATTCCTGGGACCTCCAAAATAAGCGGTACCGCTACCAACTGAGGTAGGCTGAGAAAGTAACTGAGATCATCAGCAGCGATTAATCCATCACCGATATTCTGGTGTCTATCTCTCCCCGACCCGAAAGGATCCTTACTGTCGTTTACATGTATGCAGTGTAGTGAATCCCACAATTTGTTTCGGGATATCTCCGCCTCAGCGGAACCTTTTTGGTGAGCTATTTTATTGTTTTCCTTTTTAGTTTTTTTTGCTTTATTATCAATATTTTCAACTTCAGCATTTGGTGTAATCATTGGTTGATTTTTACCCAAATAATAACCGGCAGCGTATCCATGGCAAGTGTCGAAACACCACCCGATTTTTCTACCAATCGGCCGATGATATCTTTCTGAGTGCAACTCTGACACTCTATCGATCAGCCAACGAATTTCACCAAAATCACTACACAATTTACCGTTTTGACCAGCTGAGTTCTCAATCAATAATGTCGATTCTTCAGGAGCACCTGCAACTATATCAGCTAATCCTTCAGCTAGTTGTTCGCAAACTGCCTCCCAACCTCTACCTTGATGACTCCCAAGGTGCACAACTACACCCGAACCGCCAATATGAGCATCAAACTCCAAATCATACGACACTGCTGCCTGGGACTTTTGCCGCAGCTCAGCATTTTCACTCACCAAGTTAATAAGATAGATCGAGTGAGTAATCACTGGTGCAATTGAAAGCTCGCTCATCCTGGTAGTCAGCCTTTTAGTATCAATTGATGCAATTGGCTTGCGAGCCCAAACACGAGGGCTGCCAGAAAAAATTTGAGCGCAGTTGGCACCCAAAGCCGCTGCTCGCTCTATTGCCTTATCAAAACCACCGCTTGTTGAAACATGTGCCCCAATAAGTCTATTCATATCGATTCACCAATCTGTGGGGCTATACTACAATAGCTTTTTACTTTTTTTAACTGCTAATCACTTGTATGAACACAACCAAACTCAGTAAGTACACAGTGTACTTTGCCAATAGCGAAGAGTTCCATCACCTCAGACGCGAGGTTTTTACGAACCACAGCTACTACTTTGAGGCCAAAGTTACCAAGCCCACTATCATTGATGCTGGCGCCCATATTGGGTTGGCCACTCTTTATTTTAAACAACTGTATCCTGAGGCACAGATCATTGCTGTTGAGCCCATTCCAGAGAACTTCGCCCTTCTACAGAAAAACATCAATGAAAACCAGCTGTCATACATCGAGCTCATCCAAGCAGCATTAGCTCCACATGCAGGCACAACCACACTCTATCGAGATCAAGAAAATAGTTGGTTAAGCAGTAGTAGCATCCTGCCAGGTGGCTGGAATCATACCCAAAAAACACAACCCATTTCTGTTCCTGCCATTACTCTCTCAAGTCTACTACTGACCCCCGTTCACCTGTTAAAACTTGATATTGAAGGAATGGAAGCTACAGCACTTCTCGAAGCGAGAACTCATTTACGTATGGTTGAGCACCTGATTGTTGAGTTCCATCCACACCGGCAACAATCACTTCCCAGGATTATCGAGTACCTGCAACAATTTTTCCCTTTTGTTGAGATAACACAAAACAACAAGGCGGTTGATCCCAAAAGTGCAACTGGCCTGTGTTTCATTGAAGCCTGGAAAAATCACGAAAAATAATTCTCTTCACCATGACCGTTTACTTCACCCGAAGTATCTGAATTGAACAAAGAATACAGCGATTGCCAAACCTCTTCATCATCAAAATCAACCAGCTGCCAAAACTGTGCCTCTTGCTGCGAATTTAGTCTGATTGACCGGCGCAGTCGACGGAGTGCATGCACAGCCGAGTGGAACTTACTGCGTAAAAAATCACTGTACGTCGAAATAATAATGGCTGAACGACTCTTATCAGCAAACGACACCGCGTGAGAAAACAATGCTTCACCTGCATCATTCCAGCCAACAAGTACCGCTAAGTGATGCTGTTCAGGTGAAGTGGCAACCGCCTTACTGGTCAAAAGCACGTCACCGACCCTCCATGAGTCAGGCTCATTGAGCGGAACAGTCTCGAAAAACTCGTTAAGCGTCGCAATTGCTTTAGAGCGAAAACACTTCGGGACCGGACTCTCCAAATACCCAATTTCGTAGAGATACTCCCATATCAGATGTGCATGAAAATGACAGTTCCAGGTCGCTCTTCCGACAAAATTTACCTGATCACTGCCCAACGCGTTGGGAAACAGCTGCTCAGAAAAACTTAGTGGTCCCGTATCACGACGATACTCCACGGACAGGTCAGAAAAACATGCTGGGACTAACAGCTCCGTTTTTTTCATGAGTTTAACTTGACAGATCAGCCATTACTTCCACTGAAACAGTGGGAATTTTCCGGCAAACTCAGCTACTTCTTGTGCAATTTTTTTGAGTTTACGATTACGAGCCAACTGCAACTTCACTTCTTTGACATGTGCGGCTCGAAGCTTGGACTCCGCTGGGAGCTTTGGAGTTACTGCTATCTCAATGACTTGCCTGATCCAGTCTGCAATTAGAGCCATGTGCTTCTCCTCTAGACCTCTGGTAGTAATGAGAGGTGTCCCCAACCGAATTCCTGACGGGTAAAACGGTGATCCAGGCTCATTTGGCACCGTATTGCGGTTTGCATACATCCCAGCGACATCCATCGCCCATGCTACCTGTGAACCCAATCCAGGCCCGTGAGACGTCAAATCAACTACCATCAGGTGCGTTTCTGTACCTCCACCCACTAATGTACAACCACTCTTGATAAGTTCTGTTGCTAACGCTGTTGCGTTTTTACGAACCTGTCGCGCATATCGTTTGAAGGCAGGTCGGGCAGCTTCAGCTGCGGCCAAAGCAATCGCCGCGGTCGTCGCGTTATGCGGACCACCCTGCATACCCGGAATGATTGCCGAATCAATTTTTGCGCCAAGTTTCGGATCAGTCTTTAGACCCCGATCGGTCACCATGATCATAGCTCCACGCGGTCCGCGAAAAGTCTTATGCGTAGTTGACATAACTATATCGGCGTACGGAACAGGAGATGGGTGCTCACCTGCCACCACCAGACCAGTAACATGAGAGATGTCAGCCAATAGCAGCGCACCTACTTCATCCGCAATTGACCTAAATCGAGCAAAGTCGAGTTGAAAAGGATATGCCGTGTTCCCCGCAATGATGATTTTGGGTCGCTCAGCGAGCGCCAACTTTCTCATAGCATCATAGTCAATTCTAGCTTCGGCATTGACACCGTATTGGATAGATCGAAAAAATTTGCCAGAGAAAGTCACCTCAGGATGTCCATGAGTCAAGTGACCACCCATTGCTAACCGCAGACCCATCAACGTGTCGCCGGGGTTGAGCACAGCAAAGTAGATTGCTGAGTTAGCTGGTGAACCTGAGTATGGCTGGACATTAACGTACGGCACACCGAAAAGTTTCTTAATTCTGTCTATTGCCTCCAACTCAATTTGATCGACAAACTGACTCCCCTCATAATAACGCCGACCCGCATAACCCTCAGAGTACTTGCTGTTAAGACAACTGGAAAGAACCGAAGCTACATCTGGAGAAACATGGTTTTCTGACGGAATTAATCCAAGTTTATTTCGTTGGCGCTCTTCTTCCTGAGCAATTAAAGAAAAAATTTTATCTGGCATCTCACCCTTTCATTAGGTATACTCTCAAATCCCCTCCAACTTGTATTTTGGTGGGGCTACAAAAACTCGAACTATAACTTAGAGCGAAGAGAAACTAATAAGGAAAGAGAAAGCTGCTTTTATCATACGGATGAGTATAACAAACTGTAGCGATCAAATGAAGGGTTTGTTTTAGTGTGCAAACTGAGCATTGAACGTTGTCTGTGACTCTTGACTCAACCAAGGCCAATTATTAATTAAGTAATCAGAAGACCCCGGATGAATGAGCTCGAGAATGGCTGGTGAAAATCCAGCGGCAGCTGTAAATAGAGCTGCTCTATAGGCATGATATGCTTCCTCTGCCTGAGTCAGCGGTATTCCGTCAATCGCAGACACCATCCCCATCTTGACCAACACAGAAAGTGAAAGTCCTCCAGAGATATCAATGTTCGGCTGTTGTGAGGCATGCTCTGCTCCGTCCATCCGGTGTATACGGGAAAATTCACGTAAATACTGTTGAAAACCTTGTTCAGAAATTAGATAGTTGATCGATTCCTTAGTCAAACTCACTCTAGTTTCCACGGTTTCCATTCGTTTCACTCCCCCATTCACAACCGCTGACGTCGAAACCACCCTATACTGCGCATTTCCATGTCGCTCAGCAACCTGAAGTAATGAATAAAAGTTTTCCCGTACCTGCTCCAGGTTCTTTGGTTTGCCTTTGCTGAAAAAGACAACTTTCTCCCGACCTCTTCCCGTTAGCAACCCCATAATCTCAGTTCTGGTGTCAACGGCTGTGACAACTACTTCTGGAGCGTGCGCTTGGTTATCGGGCAAAGCATGTTCGCCAAAAATGAAAGGAAACGCGTATGCGAGTTTACTGAACACAATCTGTTCAGTTTCTCTGATATCAGGTTCCCAACCACCACCGACTGCCCTCACTTCACAATCCGGCAATTGTTGCAAACAACCTATTCGCTGCTGACTTTCTCCTGCGTAATAGATCAGCTTGTTTTCAACCTTTTGCCTTAGCAACATATCTGCTCCTTTGTGTGATACACAAGGAACTCTCCATTTTTGAGGCAGGAGAGTTCACAAATACAAGAACCCAAAGTGTGACGGGATGGAGTGAGAAAATTTACTGAAAAAAAACGCCTCATTGGTGTTGCCTTGCTCTACTTGGTTTCCTTCTCTGCTTAAGTAGTAAGCAGAAATTCGTTACTTGGGAGCGAAAACAACCACTAACAGGCGCTTCCGCTAATTCGATGTGTAATTAGTATGTAAGATTACACTATTCAAAATAAGTTGTCAACTGATAAAGAATGCACTACATATCATCACACTGCTAAAAAATTGATGCCAAACTTATCTCTCGTCGCTTGATCTTGTCTTACCCCAATAGGTAGCAATGTGATTAGCCGGGAAACCTAAAACTAAGAATCGCTGCACACACACCTCAGGTGACACTCCTGCTGCCTGCCAACGATTGCCTAAAACATTGATCGTATCAACTACTTCGTAAGGGAAAATTATCCATGCATCCGTCGTGGCGCCGAAATAATCGGGACGAACTTTTGAGTGGGGTTTAAAAAACAGTGTCGCAGTCGTTACGCTGCCGACACCCCTCTGACGCAAGTAGGTTTGGGCAAACTCAAGAGATTCCCCAGAATCCGCCACATCATCAAAAAGCAGTATAGATTCACCCTGAATAGCTATTGGCAAATCCTGATATACTTGTGGCTCAGAAAAACGGGCATTAATGCCCTTGTAAAACTTAATTCCCACACTTGCTACTTCTGGCACTTGCAAAAAATCTACTACTGAACGGCTCATTGGCCAGCCACCTTTGGCTAAGGTAACAATTCTATCGAACTTATGATTTGATTCTCGAAGTTTGCTGCTAACAGTGAACGCCAGCTCATGCAATTGTTCCCAAGTTGGAGCGATATATACCGTGTTTTCTGGCGGAAATGTGTGTTGAGTAAACTCCATATAAAGCACTATAGCATAGACATGGATTGGCTAATATTGAAACGTCACTACTCCCCTACTCTGACAACAAGATCTGATTAACTCACCTTCAGGTAGGTAAGAACTTGTTGCAGATCAGACGTCAAAGGCGCATTGAACTCTAGTCTTTCATTCGTCCTTGGGTGTTTAATACTCAAGTAACTTGCGTGAAGAAACTGCCGAGGACACCAATGCACATCAACTTTTGCTCTTTTTTTGCCTGCATACAACTGATCACCGACAATGGGATGTTGCAGATGGGCTAAGTGCACCCTGATTTGATGCGTCCTACCAGTAATTGGTTTGCACTCCACGAGCGAGAAACCCACAGAGTACAGCCTCTCAGCGCGCTGTACTTGGCCAGTTGTGACAGGCTGCTTCTCAAGCGAACCAGAGAAAGCGGATGCAGAAAGGTTAGAAAATCTATCTAAAACACGAAAGTGAGTCACCGCCGGCCGACCAGTTGCGGAAATTCCAAATAAGAAACGATTTTTATTCCGCCGCCCAATTGGAGCGTCCACCTCCCCCTGGTCTTCTCTCACCTTACCATGGACTAAACATGTGTACTTTTTTTCTGTTTGTCGCTGTTTGAACTGTGTAAGCAAGTGAGCCAGAGCCCCAGGGTTGAGAGCACAGACAAGCACCCCACTTGTATCCTTATCAAGCCGGTGCACTATGCCACTACGATTCGTAAAAATTTCCTCTGGTGTTCCATACCCAGCATCAAAATCGGGTGGCACACAATCAGCCCAATCGGATTGTGCTGTTGTTTTCAGTACACCGAGCTCTTTTTCGAGCCAATCTTGCAGTGTATCTTGGCTCGAAGTTTGAGACCGATTCACGACTAATCCTGCCGGTTTATTGATGACGACAATGTCACGATCTTGGAAGAGTATCTGAAATGACCACATAGTATTTACTCGCTCCCTCTAGGGCTTCTTTTCAACAGTACTGTCAGAATTATGACCAGTCCTATGCCTATACTCCAATCAGCAAGATTGTTCTTGAGCGCTAGCATGGGGACTGGAATCCAGTCCCGAACTCCAGCAAACCAATACCTATCAAGTAGATTTGCTACAGCTCCTCCCCAAAAAAGCCCAGTCGCTACTGGCAACCTTGGCCAAATAGCTCGACCACTCATCCAAGCGAGGATCAACCCTGCCACAATCATCAACGTCTTAATGTGAATGTATTCACCTGCTAACCCAAGTGCTACACCTCTATTGATCACCACAAAACCCTGCGTCTGTGCCCAGAACTTCGTTAGTTGGTCAACCAAAACGATGCTCAACCCCAAACCAACTACAGCCACAGCACGAACAAATGCTCGCTGCTTGGTCACCTGATCTATCAAGTTGTCGTTACCAGAAAACATAATGTTTGTATTGTACCAATCCACAAAAAGTAAAAATCAGGCTAGAAACCTTCAGCGCCTCAGTCGTTCCATACGCTTGCGCTGCTTGAGCCACTCCCGAGTAAGAGGGATTACTCTTCCCGAACGCGAGTACAGCAGTGCAAAGCCTGCAACCACCAGCATCGATGACCATAATCGCTCGACGTTAACCTGGAACAAGAGTGTTGTAGCCGGCCGCAAAAAAGTCATAGCAAAGGTAAAACCAGCTGCTGCAATGATGAAAACACTGATCAAGTAGCCCGTTTGGGCGGTTTTTTTACTCCCCCGGTACCAAGAAAAGGTCCGATACTTATACTCTGCCCAGCTCAAATACCAAAATAACAACAAATACCAAACAAACAAGTACAACTGTATTGGGTGTGCCGCCTCAATCAAACCTGGAAATCGAATCCCCCATGGCAAAGTTGTCGCATATCCGACACCAGTTCCAGCGAAAAAAGCGCCTAGCTGACCAATTGCCAAGCCCATTGTCATACTCATCGACCACAGATCGAGCACTTCAAAGATATCCCATTTATTTTGTTGGGCATATCGATATATATACCAACCTGCAGCTACCAAAAAAAGCACACCGCTCACGCCTGCTTGGCCAACTGGATTCAACCACTGCCAAATACTTGCCTGAGAAAAGTGAAGTGCCACGAAACCAATTCTGCCCACCAGCAACGCTACAATCGTCGAAAGCAAAAACCCATCGAACAGCTGATCTTCCGGATAATGCTCTGCTCTTCCCCTCTTCCAAAACACAAATCCACTGACCAGAAAAGCTATCGCCCAAAAAACGCTTTCCGTCTGGAGAGAGAGTGGCCCAACAGTAAATAAAGTCGGATGCATAATGACCAGAACATTGTATCATCAGGGGTAGGTAGGGTATACTGGGGCGTCATGCTTTCAATTCCCCACACCTTAACGGGTGCTCTTATTGCCAGCAAGTTTCCTCACCCATTGATATACGTCCCACTGACTCTAGGATTACATTATTTGCAAGATTGGATTCCCCACTGGGATGTTGGGACTGGTCTTTCTACTGGCCGCAGGAAAAAAACCACTGCCATTGTCTTAGAGCTCATTGAGCTGGCAATTTCCGCATACTTAGTCTACACACTCAGCCAGTCAGCAACGGCTGTAGCACAGTTGCATATCTGGCTTGGAGCACTGACGGGAATTACGCCTGATCTAATGGAAGCACCTAGAAATTTTCTCAAATGGGAACCAGAGTTTCTCAAGCCTTTTAATCAATTCCACAACCGTTTTCACCACTCTACCCCAGTGATTTGGTTCGGACTGATCCCTCAAGTTGTAGTTGTTGCTTGGATATACGCACTTTGGTAGTAACTGAACGCTCTGCTGATCTAGCAAGCTTGCAGTCACAAATGCGTGACACTCGTTACAAGTCTTCTGGCGGAGCAAGTAAAGGTGTTGGGTCTTTCATTTGGTACTCTGGCTCGATGAATAACCTTGACTTCTC
>CAZBTU010000038.1:0-10872 GCA_964494905.1 uncultured Pseudomonadales bacterium
GCTCCCAAGCCGGCGTTTCATAACCAGCCGCCTGTGCAGCTTGCATAATACGTCGCCAAATCGGTGTTGCACCGGATACACCGGAAGCCACCTGTTTCATTGGGCTGTTGTCATTATTTCCCACCCAAGCACTGACTAGAACTTCCCTGCCCCAACCGATTGCCCAGTTATCTCGCTGATCATTGGTTGTACCTGTTTTAACCGCAACACCAGCTCCCATATTTAGCAATGAGTTTGCCCCGAATGCCATCAACCGAGCATTATTGTCAGAGAGGATATGGTTGATGAGAAATGCCTCACTCTCCGTTATGACTTGTGACCCCTGAACTGGTCGATGTTCAAAAATAGTCTTGCCATCTTTGTCTTGAACCTTGAGAATCGAGACCGGCTCAACTTTATACCCACCGTTCGCAAAAGAAGAGTAGGCTGTCACCGTATCGAGCATATGAACCTCAGCACCACCGAGGGTGACGGCTAGTCCAAAGCGGCGCATATTTTCTTGTGTTGGTTCGAGCGTGACAAAACCGAGCTCGTATGCCTGCTGGAGAAATTGATCAACACCCACCAGTGCAAGTGCTTTAACAGCAGGAATGTTCAATGAACTACCCAAAGCGTTCCGTACTGACACGGGGCCCCGGAACTTGCCATCATAGTTTTTTGGTTCATATGGCTTATCGACATCATGACCGGTAGCAAAGGTTGTCTCGACATCCATCAGCATACTAGAGGGCGTGTAGCCCATCCGCAGTAAAGCCAGATAGGTAATTGGCTTGATAGAAGAACCCGGTTGGCGCAAACCATCAACTGCAACATTGAATTGACCGCTTCTCGATGCATCAGCAAAATCACGACTACCCACCATACTGAGAATTTCCCCAGAGCGTGGGTCAACGACTAAAGCAGCACCATTGGTAATATTCAACCGCTCAACTTTGGCTAGCTCTTCCGTGACAACTTCTTGTGCTTTTTGCTGGATTTCCAGATCTAGTGAAGTAGTGACACTAAACCCACCAGACTCAATTACCTCATCACCATACATTTCGGCCAGCTTGTCACGGACATAAAACACAAAGTGCGGTGCTTTCATGTCGTTCGCGGCTCGTTGGAACTGGACCGTGTCAAGCTCGGATAACGCCTGATCATACGAAAGCTCGGTTAAGTAACCATCTTCTCGCATACGAATCAGCACACCCTTGGCTCGGACTTTCCAGAGCGGCGTCCCATCATCGTCAGTTCCGCCTGTGTACGGTGAGTATGCAGAAGGGCGCTGAGGCAAGCCGGCTAAAATTGCAGATTCCGCCACCGTCAACTCGTTGATCGGTTTGTTAAAGTAAATCTCAACCGCGGTACCCAAGCCCCAAGCAGTTCCACCGTATGGCGCTTCATTCAGGTACATCTCAAGAATTTGGTCTTTGGTGAAAGTGCGTTCAATCTGGAGCGCAAGCACAAACTCTTTGAATTTTCGAGTGACACTGCGTTCATTGGTTAGCAATGCATTCTTCACCAATTGTTGGGTCAGCGTCGAACCACCTACAACTCGCTGGCGAAAAACCATGTTGTAGGGAATTCTCAAAACTGTCAAATAATCAAAACCTTGGTGGTTGTAAAACTCTTTGTCCTCAATTGCCACCACTGCATCCTTGAGATGCTGGGGAACTTGGTCTATGGTGATGGGGTTTCTGCGCTCGTCTCCATAGAGGTCATTCAGTAACTTGCCGTTGCGATCGTAGATTTTGGTACTAAAACCAGTACGTCGAACAACTTCGCCAGGCTTTGGCAACTCCCGAGAGAACCAAGCAAACAATACAAAGAAACCAATTACTCCTGCAACAACGCTACCAAGTACTGCCAAGGCAGCAAAACGAACCAATTTAATCATTCGCAGACGTCGTTGGGCTTCTGTCAAAGCGTTTCCAGGTAATCGAGAGCGAGCTTTTTTTTGGAGTTTCTGTTTAAATACCATAGCTGGGTGAAAGATCCGTTTGAAAACAGGATATCTGACTAACAATTGATTTGTCCAAGCCTTGCCTGACAAGAACTGCTGTTGCAGCCAAGCTACAGCACGAGCCAGCCGCTCACTGAGAGAATGTATTGCCATCGCTCTCATTATAGCGCACTAAAGATCCGCCGAGTTTAACTCAGTCCGATTTTCCCTTGAACAATTCTTGAGAGAAGGATAACACAGAGAGCAAAGTATTTGTGACGTGTATTGAAGCGTTTAACTCAAGTTTCTATACGGTGTCACCCGTACCTACCCCTCAAGTTTAGCAAAAATCTGGGCACAGCTGTTGCCTTTACAAGCAATACAGGTGTGCGTGTAGTTCTCAGAGATGATAGCAGCATGGTGCACTCTAGAGCGTAACCACCAACTCACAGCACCCTCCTCGGTAGAGAAGTGGATCATGTTCTCGACAGCCTTGTATGGTCTCTGGCGAGCATAAAATCCAGCATGCATGTTGTTGGTCACAAAGATCTCACGATACAGCTCGGGAGCACGATCTTGCGCCACCTTACAAACCTTTTCACTTGCCTGTAAAGCAGGCAAACTGCGAGTTGTACGGTATGCGTTGATCATCTCGAACAAGCGAGTAGGGTTTAGACCAGTGATAACCTGGGCAGAATCAATGCTCTTAAGCTCCTCTACGGGCTTAGTTTCGGCTGAAACTTCACCTATGTAGTCATTGATCAAAGCAACGTTCTGATCCACTTTTTGAGCCTCAGGGGTAGTCTCAGTTGCTTCTTTTGGCAAACTCATTGTAACCACCTGTCCGTCATCGGTTTCTTCGTGGACTGGTGTTGCCGACTCGCTAGCAAGCTCAGTTGAAAAGAGCAAGCCTTGCTCTGTCTGCTCACAATCAGTAGCGATAGTGTTCGCATCAGTGACACAAGTATTAGAAGTATTTTTGAGTAAAGCTGTCCCTAAAGAAAGACTCAGGGGAGCAGCAGCGGCCGGTTGAGCGGCCTTGAACAGTGTGACAGCTGCAACAACCATAATGGCTACTGCACGTCTTACTGTGATTTTATGTTTCATAACAGAGCTAAGTATATCATTTTAAGCCCAATTTGTCAATGTTATAGGACTAAATAGACGCCTGATACAATAGTTGCCACTGTTCGCCTGGTCAAGCAAAGCGTCCAGGTAGAACATAAGTTCCTTAAAAGCTGATTGTGCGTCTTATAGAGCCTTGTAAGACCCTTCTTCCAAGGAAACAGGAGTGTTTCACATGAACAGAAGAGTTAGTGTATTTTTGGTTCTAGTGTTAGTTGCTTTAGTCGCGACCTTTCGATATGCCTATGTTTCCAGAGCGTCACCAGTAGCTGTTGCCAGTGTAACGACGATGGATGAAGAGAGAATGCAGTTTATTGAGGGTGATCCGCATACCAGCTACTACCCTGAAGATCTGCTCATTTGGTCTGACTACTACGCGACCCCCCCCAAGGTTGTGTTTGAAAATAACCACTGCACCCCTATTGCAGTGATTCCGGCCGGATCTTACGGCAGCAAGCAGCACTTCATGGATGGTTACCTGTTTGTGCGATACAACCCCGATGGCGTATGGCGTGACAATGTTCCTGCTGGGATCGTCACTACCGGAATGCAACAAAAGTCTGATTTTGATGCTGTTACCTGGAAACACCAGGAAGCCCAGTGGCCGGGCACTGTGTGGGAATGCAGTAATACATATGTCATGTACATGATTGCTGCTTTGACAGTAATGAACACCCGTACTGAGCCAAACAATCTCGTGGTGGTTCAGTTCCAGTTACCTGTCGAAGTAAACCCACAGAGCGAGTGTCAGGTTCAGCACACCTATCCAATAGAAGACCTACTGCAAAGAACAGCCGAAGCTGGCTTGCGGGTCGAGCTCTTTGGATTTGGTGAGACGTGGATCGGTTTTACTCTTGAGAACGGTTATCCTTACTGTGTGCTGGTGCCACCTGACAAATACGATTCTGCTGGCATAGCTTTCTCAGGATGGAGTTATAACCCGATTTCTTACGAATGGGAGGCGCATCAAACCTGGGAGGGTGGCCTTTCCTTCTCGGCAACCAGGGGATTTGGAAGAACCGGCCTGATTGAACAGCAAAGCAATCCCGATGGATCAATCAAACTTGTTTTTGTCGGCGATCCGCCTCCGTACTCCTCACCACAACAGCGGTAATATCTCACAGGACGGTGCAAAAGTGCCGTCCTGTTTCTGTTTGTCCACTGCAGAGTCAAAAAATCAGAGTACCCACGACACCAGTGACGATTTTCAGGTACAATAGCAATCAGGTCGATACTAGACGCCTCTTTTATATCAATATATAAATCAATAGATCAAAAGGTTAACTATGAGATCAGACTCTCAACTCACCATCGATCAAGTACTTTCTCGAGGAGTCGCAGAAATACTGCCTGGGAAAGAGGGTTTGAAAAAACTAATGTCAGAGAGGAAAGTTCGCTTGTATCTGGGAATTGACCCAACAGGCTCACTTCTGACGCTAGGGCATAGTGTAGTCTTGCGCAAACTCCAGCAATTTTCGCTGCTCGGTCATGAAGTAATCTTACTGATAGGCAGCGGCACCGTCCGAATTGGTGATCCCACGGGCAAAGACTCGACTAGACCAGAGCTGACTGACGAACAGATCAAGGAGAACTTTAAGAACTGGAAGGCCCAGGCAAGTCAAATCCTCGACTTTGAGAAAATCAAGATCGTCTATAACGGTGACTGGCTCGACAAGTTGTCCTATGCAGATCTGGTCAAACTAATGGCTAAGACAACAGTTCAGCAGCTGATTGAGCGAGATATGTTCCAAGAACGTCTCAAAACTGGCAAACCGATTTTCGGTCACGAGATCATGTACCCCTTACTCCAAGGCTATGACTCGGTTCATATGGACGTTGATCTCGAGATCGGTGGCACTGACCAAACTTTCAATATGATGATGGGCCGCCACCTACAGAGAGTCTATAACAACAAAGAAAAATGGGTGCTGACTACTCCCATCATCAACGGTACAGATGGTCGCAAGATGAGTAAATCCTACGGTAACTTTGTTGCCCTCACCGAGGAACCTCGGCAAATGTATGGCAAACTGATGTCGATTGCCGATGAGATGATTCTCGACTACTTTACTTTACTGACAGACGTACCAGATGAACACTTGGCAAACTTCAAGACACGCTTGGCCAGTGATGAGAACCCTATGGAACTCAAGAAACAATTAGCATTCACTCTTACTGAGCAGTATCACTCAACCTCAGCAGCTCAATCGGCGCAAGAACATTTCGAAAAAACCGTTCAGGACAGGTCTGTTCCTGATGACATCCCAGAAATCACAGTGAGTCAGAAGCAGACTTTACTGGAAGTTCTCCAGCAATCTGTGCCAGAAGAGAGCAACTCAAACTTGCGACGCCTCATTGAGCAGGGTGGTGTTACCCAGCTGCCAGAGAACATCAAACACACTAACCCATACCAACAGCTTGACGTGAGCATTGGCCAAAAAATTGTACTTAAAATCGGCAAGCGACGCTTTGTCCGGGTTCGGGCTAGCCAGCAATAAACGAGCTGCTATGATAGGCCATACAACTGGTAGTTAAGTGTGTCATTTAAGCGATGAATAAACGAGTTCGTAAAACCATTCTTACAGTTTTTGTTGTGATTGCTATAGTTGGACTTATTTTGAGTACTTTCCTTGGTGGATTGCTTTTGATATTCTAATCACTTGGCACATTGTTATGTGCAATTAGCAGACAACTGATGACTCTGCTAAAACGGAGCCGTTTAGTTTTGTTCCCATTTATCAATACTTTTTTATAGTGTTTGAGGCATATTGATTGTTTTTGAGATGTTTGTGTGTAACCAATATAACTTTTAGCTGAGCCCTCATCATAATTCAATTTATGGAGCCAAGCCTAACAGTGCCACCAATATTTGTTGCTGCCATCGACTATTCTATCGGCAATAAATCGACTGTAAAAACACCCATCAATGTGTTACACTTTTATTGAGGGAAGTAATATGATATTGGAAGGTATCGGTAACTGGCTGGGATTTACAAACAAACCAAAAACTGGAGAAGTGTCCGTCGATGCGGCACGCCAATCGCTTATAGATGCTGGGCAACCAGTAACTACCAATAACCTCCGCCGACGATTAGCGGAGCTGCAAAATGACAGCAATCAAGAGGCACCAGTTGTACCCAGCAAGGCAAAACCGCAAGTCCAACCCGAAGCACCTCAGCCCATCAGTAATTGGCTCACCCGAGAACAAGAGCGTATCGAAGAATTTAACGCCAGGAATGCTGTTTCTAGCACCAACATTAAACATGGTGAAACCAGGGGAACTGCACCACCAATTTTAAACAAACGCAGCGTAATTGAAAAAGTTTTCAAGGGCGTTGAGCCAACTGCTACTTCGTACGTAACCCCTATTTACCCAGACGAAGATGGATTTGTGGTCAATTATCAGAGGCCTCCCAACGGTTCAACTGATTCTTCTGCAAATTTCGGTTACATGGATTTTGGTGATGAATTAGTGCCACCAAAGAATGCTCAATCACCTTCACAACCACCCGTGAGACAACAACAATCACGCCCTTTGTTCCCTGTTGACCGAAGACCAAGAAGATAGTCTCTTAATTGGCAACTCTTGCCTCCCTGCTCACTGTTGCAATGTATACTGACTAAGTATGTACGAGCTGTCCACACCACTTAGCCAAGTCAAAGGTATTGGCCCAAAGATTGCTGCCTCCCTCGAACAAGCCCAGATTGAGACTGTGGCAGACTTACTCAGAGCAGTCCCACTCGGGTACGATGATCGCAGCCAACTGCTAACTATAGACCAGCTGCGCTCACAACCCCAAAATACTCCCTGCACTATTGCCGCTCAAGTTACCACAACCAGCTTCGTACGCCGTCCAGGCAGGACGATGCAAACGGCCACCGTTAAAGATTCCACCGGCAGCACACGGCTCCTTTGGTTCAATAACTCGTTCGTTCTCAAGACTTTACGTCGAGGTAACTGGTATCACTTCGCAGGAAAAATTGGTAAGAATGGCACCATCATACAACCAACTTTTGAGGCAATTGGCAATAATATTCACACAAACCGCCTGGTTCCCCGGTATACAAGTACTTTGCTTACGAAACAAGGAACACTAAGAAGAATATTGAAACATATTCTTGATGAACTCCTTGCGGCTGAGCAGCCAGAACTCGACGTGCTTACCAAAACAGCGCAGCAAATATCCTATATTATTCCAACAATGATTCAAAGCATATGGCAACTGCACTTTCCAGATAGTATTGAGCAGATTCCAGCCGCACGAGAACGACTGGCGCTCGAAGAGTTGTTGAGCCTCATTAAGCAATCTCACCAACTTAAAATTGAGTGGCGCCAGCTGAGCTCGGCAAGTCTCAGCGTCAAAACTTGGCCGGAACGTTCACCAATGGAATCTAGTCAAACACCACCCCTAGCACTACAAACCAAGCTGGGGCAATACATTCTCCCAGAGCTTCCATTCCAGCTTACTCAGGGTCAAAACGTCGCACTGACTGAAATACTTGATGACCTAACTCAAGAACAACCCATGAATCGGCTCCTAGTAGGAGACGTTGGTTCGGGTAAAACCATCGTGGCTTTCCTAGCGCTCGAGTCAGTTTTACATGGCGGTGGACATGCCATGCTGATTGCGCCCACGCAGATATTGGCTGAACAGCACGTTAAAAAATTCCGTCATCAGTTCCCAAACCTTGCTTGCGAGCTTGTCACAGGTAAAGATCGAGTCCTTTCTCTCAAAGAGCCAACTTGTCTAATTGGCACGCACGCATTGCTCAATAGGTGGCAAAAAATGGTAGAAAACTCACCGATCGGACTAGTCGTGTTTGATGAACAACACCGATTTGGTGTTGCGCAACGTTCTGAGTTATTTACTCATAGCCAAGGTCATGCACCCCACAGACTCACCATGACTGCTACGCCTATCCCAAGAAGTCTGATGTTGACTATCTTTTCACACTTGTCCCTGTCCGTGATTAATGAGCTTCCAGCCAACCGTTTGCCAACCAAAACATGGCTACTACCAGAGGAAAAACGAGAAAGCTTTCACGAGTGGCTGTACGAACAGATTCAGGAGGGGAGAGTCCGTGAAAAGCCATTTCAGGTGATTGTCGTTTGTCCGTTCATTGATCCTTCTGAAGAAGAAAGCCACCAGCATATTCCAGCAGCAACTCAACGTTATAAAGATTTATCACGATGGGGCGCAAAAAAAGGTATTAGAGTTGAAATACTGCATAGCAAGCTCCCAGTCAAACAGAAAGCTCAGACAATTGAGGCGGTGTTTGCTGGGCAAGTCGATGTATTGGTGAGCACACCCGTGGTTGAAGTTGGCGTCGATATTCCTCAGGCAAGTGCCATAGTAATTGAAGCCGCTGAACGATTTGGCTTGGCCAGCCTCCATCAGCTCAGAGGCCGAGTAGGTAGATCTGGGCAGCAAGGGTACTGTGCCTTGTTCCGCTCTCCGAGTCACCTTGCTAAGCCAGATAACCGACTGCAACTCTTTACAGAGATACACACAGGCCAAGAGCTTGCTGACCTAGATCTCAAGTTCAGAGGACCTGGTGACCTGTTCGGGACAGAACAAAGTGGCTTCGACCACCTTCATTTTGCCAGTTGGACCAATCTTGACTTGATTGGCAAAGCCCAACAACTCGCAAAGTTACTACCAGACCAGTGGGAAAGCTTCATTTTGCCCAGACCCAATAATAATACAGGACGTCCTGTAATACCGCTTGCAAACTGACCAGACATCTTGACGCACCTTTACAGTCGAGTGTAAATAAGTATTTTATCTTGTTGGTTTTTCGCGTCTTCTGTGGTATGATCAGGCGTTCCTTTGGAACACACCCAGTGCGTATGTACCTCATAGTCGACTCCGAGATCGAATGCCAGCAGCAATTGATATCATCATTCCAGTCAAAAATGAAGAGCAGTCATTAACGGCTTTGGTGGCCCGAATTCATCAGGCACTTTCAAGCCGAAAGATCTCATACTCAATCATTGTCGTTGACGATCAGTCAACAGACAATACAGTCCAAGAGCTGAAAAACTTAGCAAAGACATTTCCGCTCAAGTGGTATCGCAAAAAAGGCAAACCAGGAAAGGCATTTTCCATCCTGGAAGGCGCGGCTCATGCTACAGCGCCCTACATCGCCATGATAGATGCCGATCTTCAGTATCCGCCAGAAGTGCTGCCAGACATGATTGAGCTTACCCAACAATACGGTGTTGTTGTTGCTCGTCGTCAAATACACGAAGATAGTTGGCTCAGAAAAGCAATCAGCTCCGGCTTTCGACTCTTTTTTGGCAAAGTCTTGTACGGCTTAAATTGTGATGTTCAATCTGGCCTCAAAGTCTTTCGCAGAGATATCATCAAACACGTTCGCCTATCAGATGTCAGCCCTTGGACTCTGGATATTCCTTTGCTGCACACCGCTCTCGAACTCGGATACACAATCGGCGAAGTTGAAATTGAGTTTGCAGCCAGACAATATGGTGAATCTAAGATCAAGCTTTTCCAGTCAATTCGTGAAATTGGAGGACATGCCCTCAGCTATCGACTAAAACAAAAACCACCACTGCGCATTGAGCCAGCCAATAGGAAAAATATGACTGGAGCAGGGGTCATTCTAAAAAATACACAGTTCATCACTCACACAACACTTGAGCATGATAACTCTGCTGTCTATACGACAACAGCTACTCAAAGAGCGGTTATCGCAACATTGCTGCTTGCAACGCTCTTGGGCATTGTGACTGAACCATTCACTACAGCCAAGATACTTGTTGCGCTTCTGAGCACAATTTATTTTATTGATGTGTTGTTCAACCTGCTTTTGATTCTGAGGAGTCTGCGGCACCCACCAGAGATCACGATTAACGAAAAAGCAATTTCTCAGCTAGATGACGCAGAGCTTCCGACTTACACCATCCTTTGTCCATTGTACAAAGAGGCGCATGTTCTGCCATTTTTCTTGCAATCAATCAGCAAGATGGACTGGCCAAAGAACAAACTTGAAGTCTTACTACTACTGGAAAAAGACGATAGGGAAACTGTTGAGGCAGCACTCAATATGCAACTCCCTTCGTATGTCAAAGTTTTAGTTGTTCCAGATTCTCAACCAAAAACCAAACCAAAAGCCTGTAATTTCGGTCTCAATCACGCGACAGGAGAATACCTGGTTATCTACGATGCAGAAGACATGCCTGATCCACTCCAACTCAAGAAAGTGTACTTGGCATTCAAACAAGAGCCAGCCCACGTTCGCTGCATCCAAGCTAAGCTCAATTACTTTAATCCCCACCAAAACCTGCTTACTCGTTTCTTCACGGCTGAGTACTCACTCTGGTTTGATGTCATTTTGACTGGTCTTCAGTCAATCAATACCACAATCCCACTGGGCGGAACCAGCAATCACTTCCGAACAAAAGACCTCCTCACGCTCAAAGGTTGGGATCCTTTCAACGTTACGGAAGATGCTGACCTAGGAATTCGACTTTTCAAGCTCGGTGCCCAAACTGCCATCATTGACTCGGTTACTCTCGAAGAAGCAAATAGTGATTTTCATAACTGGCTCAGACAGCGTTCAAGATGGATAAAGGGGTACATGCAAACCTATTTGGTTCACATGCGCCATCCGATCACCTTCTTGAAAGAAAATGGCGTCCACGCATTAGTATTCCATTTATCCATGGGCGGGAAAATTGCTTTTCTGTTCATCAATCCACTCATGTGGGTGCTTACAATCGGATATTTTGCAGCCTATGCAATTCTAGGGCCTGCAATCGAAGCACTGTATCCTACCAGCATTTTCTACATGGCAGCCTT
>CAZBTU010000039.1:0-10172 GCA_964494905.1 uncultured Pseudomonadales bacterium
CCAAGGATGGGCTTTATCCCTGCTTTTTTGCAGGCATTGTAGAAGTGAGGAATGCCATACATTGAACCGTGATCAGTCAGTGCTATGGCAGTTTGGCCAAGTGACTTGACTTTCTCGACCAGTTCCGACAGCTTTGACAACCCATCAAGCATCGAGTACTCGCTATGGACATGCAGGTGAACAAACTGATGCGAATGTGACATACCGATCATATCCTATCAGTTCAGAAGGCAAAAAAAAGGGTAACTTTAGGTCATAATTGACAAATGAGCATAAATACCCTATAATAATGGAATCTTATGTTGCTACTGGCCCACATATACGGGCCAGATGCGACGCCTTAGATCTGAGGCACATGTCTCAGCGATCTCCTCCCTAGCGGAGGAGATTTTTTTTGTCCGGGCATGTTCGACCATATCAGAGCATATTTGCGTTCACCTCTGCTTACATCCAGGACTCAGGAACAGAGACTTTAAGCCCTCGGATAATCTGTTTTCAAATTGCCTATTGACTCTGCCTTTAGCGAACCGCTATTCTGGTTAATTAGTACTAATCACCTGATTTTCATTGATGTACAACACAAATCATTCCGTATCAAACCCAGTACAAACTAGCGAAGAGTATTCGTTTGAAGGTAGACGAAAAATGAAAAAAAACAGATCATCTTTTTCTTTGAGCACAATCATCGGTGCTGTTGTATTTGGTGTGTTAGTTTTGGGGCTTTTAGCTGTGCGAATGGGCAGCGAAGATAGTCAAGACATTCGCAACCAAGCTTCCGGTCCTAGTCTAAAAGAGCAAATGGAAGCTGGAGACGGTGGTACGACAACAACCACACCTCGTGAAGGTTCAGAAGCTGGTACAACAGAGGGACAGATTGTTCAGGGCGGTGTGGGAATGGGTGGGGAAAGTGAAGGCTGTGACAATGGTGTTCCAATTGGAGGAACAGCTTGTCAAAGTCAGGGAGATCAGAGTCAGTATCGATGTATGGAGGGTTCCTTCCCAGGAGCAAGTATTTGGCAGAGAGAGTCATGTAGTAGTGGCCAGACTTGTCAGGGAACATCCTGTCAACAAAGTGGTGGAAGCACTTGTGCGTATCCAACTTGTGATTCAAGCTGCGGAAGTAGCTCTAGTACTGTGAGCTGTGGAACGAACTGTGCGAGTGGTTCAAGTTGCCAAACTGGGAAAAACACATTTTACTGTCATGGCAAGTTCGAAAGTGGCTGTGGCGAAGGGCAAGCATATAAGGAGGATGGGTTGGGTAGAGTCAACTTCAGTGATATACGTGTAAATCGCGAAGATTGGTGTTCAACCATACAAATTGACGCTTGGGCAGCTACCAATATTAATAATGGTACAGAAGAGTCTGACTTTGCGATAATGTTTGTTGGGGATAATGGACAGTACTGTATCAGGTACAGTAACGAAACTCAAACCTGTGATCCAAACACACTTGACTGGGATTGTTCACAAACAACACCTACTCCAACGCCTACTCCATCTTGTCCATTGACGAGTATGAATGCGACTTGTGTTGAAGTTCCTAATGATCCTAAAGGCGCTGTGAGACTACAACTAAACTGGTCAGAACAGTCAGGTACACCAATAACGCGTTACATTCTTAGAGCTGACAACGAGATCGGGAATACTCAACAGTGTTACAACCCAGCAGGCAACTTAGTCGGATGGGCATGTGTCAACACAATGGCAGCCTGTCAACCTGGTCAGACCACTAACTGTTGTGCACCAAACCAGTCATGTGATGACCGATATAAGTTGACCGATGCAGGGGCCACAGCTAGAAATTACACATTTACTAATGCGACCAGAGGTGAAACATACGGAGTGTCAGTTGCGCTCAATGGCCTGCCGAACTGTAATGTTTCCTCGGCTACAGTGAGTTGCCCATCTGTTGCTTGTAACAAAGCTTGTGTAAGCGACTCACAGTGTATTGGTGCATTAGGAGCGGGACATTATTGTCATCCCACTGCAGGTGTCTGTCGTTTACAGGCAAATCCTGGTTCTACAACGTGTGAACTGCCACCTCCAAGCAGTCCCCCTATTACTCCTCCTCCAACCACGCCAACCCCTACTCCATCGTTACAATGTAACGAAAGATGTTCCTTCAAGGTTGGTACAGCAGATCCTTGTCAGGCAGTTAACAAAAATTGGTACTGTAAAGGCACTACCTCAAATGGAACAGTGACTGGAAAGTGTAGACACAACTCGAATCCTGAGGATGAGACCTGTAAACCTGTTGTAATAGGTCCAATGTGTCTCGGTATCAGTCGTCACACCCAGCCAATGCCTAATGACCCAAACCCAAATGCTCCTGATGTTGGTCAATATGTCTCCTTCATCTGTGATCAAGTACAGGGTTTCACAGGCGAGTATGAGTTCCAATGGATAAGACCAGATGGAGTGATTGAAACACTCAATCGGTTTGAGAACACAGGTAACTCGACGCTCCCCTATTTAGTGACGATGCCTGGACAATACCACGCACAGTGTCGGTTGTGCACAAGAGGTCTATCTGGCCAAGCAGCTCAATGCCAGGAGTGGGAACCACTCCCAGCTGTAAAGGGTGCGCAGATTGAAATACCGTCATACGACGAAAGTGCCATCAATTACATACAATAGTAGACAACAGGAGTTAAACGTACCATGAAAGATACGATGAACAATATACAAAAACTACCCAAAAGCACTCTGCTGCCTGCTGTCGGACTCATATTCTTCGTAGTCATCGCAGTGGCTGGTGTTATGATCGCTCAATATCAACAGTACAACAAGAGAAGTGTTGCACCTACTGCACCTGAAGAGTCTCAGGCCAGTGGTGGTGTTTGTACAACGAGTTGGATTGCTCAAGTCCCTCAGACACCAACTCCAACCCCGAGTATGACGCCAACGCCTACTCCAACCCCTACACCTACTCCAACCCCTACGCCTACTCCAACCCCTACACCTACTCCGACGCCAACGCCTACTCCGACCCCAACTCCAACGGCAACTCCAACCACCTGTGAGAACTGCAACTACCAGGTTGACCTCTTTTTAGGTGAACAAGGAAATGGTGAAGCAATTAGAAACTTTAAGGAGAATCATGTTGCTCCTCCAAGTTCGAGTCAGCCACACATTCGCTATGCGACAAGTATGCGAGTGTTGCAAGCAAATGGATCCGTAAGGAATTATCGATCTCGTTTGATTAGAGGTAAGTCAGATCCTACCAATCCCGAATACAACTACTGTTTGGGTATCAATCAATCTAGCAATGTTAATGCCTACTATACTGTTAGAGAAGGCACAGATTGTATTCCAGACCCATCGCAATTTTCGGTTTCATGGGATGATGGTTATGCGTCTTACGCTACAAATCAAGTTCCCAGAGGTATCATGAGGGCTACTGTGTGGTCGCTTCCAGATGCATCTTGTGCATCATACAAAGTGGGTATCGCAGCATATAGTGCTGATTCGAGAAATCAAGGTGAAGCGTTTGTCGATAACCAAGAGCTAATTGATTTTTCGGTCAAGTACGCGACAGTGCCAAGAGGTGGAAGAGTTACCTTTGACATTAATGGTGTTTCAGGAAGTAACGCGACATTCCCAATGCCTGAGCGAAATAATCGCGAGCTTGCTTGTGTACAGTTCCCACCACCAGCATTCAATGGTGGAAACACTGAGGGTGGCACACCAAACTTTGGTAAACAAGCCAAGGGTTACAACATTAACTATGCCTTGACTGTTCGTTACGCCAACAGTACTTCGAGTAACAAGAGTACAAATTTACTCATTAATGGTGTTGCGCTCAAGACCACCTCAGGTGCAACAAGCGTTACTGTACCAAAAGGAGGTAATATTTCCGCCACATATATCATTAAAGCCAAAGACACTGATACTGGTCTTGAGTTGATAACTAAGACTGGCGCCGCAAATGGATTGTCGATTACCTCTCTCCAGTTGGTTGATGAGGTGAGTGGAACAGTTGTACGCAGCGTTAACTCACCAGTTAACTTCACGAGCTCTAGCGCGTACAGGATGCTTTTCCATTAAGCTATAGCAAGTAACATTAAAGAGTCCCGGGAAACCGGGGCTCTTTTTTTGTCTCTGGGAAAGATTCATTCTTTCAGTGAGATATGATTTAGTACAACTGAAATTATCATCAGCTCTCAAAAGAGTATAAATAAGGTCAAGGAGACAATTAACTGTTAATCGGGATGTTAACTTTATAGTGCACTGTTGAGTGCTTGTTGGATTAGCTTCGGATCAGCTTTTTTCTTCAGAACTTTCATGGTTTGTCCTATCAAAAAGCCCAAAACTTTTGTTTCACCAGCTTGGTACTTTGCAACAGCCTCTGCTTCATTTGCGATGACTGTTGAAATTGCTTGTTCTAGCTCAGCCTCTGATATGTTGTCGGAGGTAGCAAGTGTTTTAAAAGAAGAAATGACTGATTCTGGTGTTGCATCAGGTCCAACAATGATTTTTTTATTGATTACGGCACCAGCTATGGCGTTGGCAACAGATTTTTCTTTTTGCCACACTTTTGTCCAAAAAGCATGTGATGTTTGTGTCGCTGAGAGTACTTCACCATATCGAGCTTCAATACTAAACTGATCTGCCCACTGCTGTACAACCGTAGACTGAGGTGGTGGCAGTTGCGACCTAAGTTCCTTGATATCGGATTCACTGAATCGAATCGGTGGAATATCTGGATCTGGAAAGTAGCGATAATCTGCTGCGGTTTCTTTGGTGCGCTGACTGAAGGTTTGGCCAGAATTGGGGCGGAAACCCCGAGTTTCCTGGGCTGGAGTTTTCCCGGCACTCAATAACTGAGCTTGACGGATGATTTCAAACTCAATAGCTTGTTCGAGGAAACGAAATGAGTTAATGTTTTTGACTTCAACTTTGTAGTCGGGCAATTTTTTTTGGCCCTTTGGTTTAAGTGAAATATTAGCTTCGAGTCGCATGCCACCCTGTTCCATATCGCAGTCTGCAATTTCCAGGTAACGCATCAGGCGTCTCAGTTCACGGCCATATGCAGCTGCATGGGCCGGCGACTTAATGTCCGGTTCACTCACAATTTCCGCTAACGGCACACCAGACCGATTGAAGTCTAACAAACTAACTTTTCTACCGTCGATTGCTGTGTGTTGAAGCTTGCCCGTGTCTTCTTCCAAGTGGATACGGGTAAGTGTCACAGTGCCTTCAGGCAGTTTTACCGCACCTCCTTCACAAAAAGGAATGTCATACTGGCTAATCTGGTAGCCTTTGGCCAAGTCTGGGTAAAAGTAGTTCTTGCGGTCAAATTTAGAAAATCGATTGATTTTGGCATCAAGTGCCAGTCCAAGCTTGATCGACCACTCAATTGCTGTTTTATTTGGCACAGGTAGGCCTCCAGGCATACCTAAGCACACGGGACAGGTATACGTGTTCGGCGATGGTGCGTGGAAGGGGTCATTGACGCAGCCACAAAACATTTTGGATTTAGTTTTGAGTTCAGCATGCACTTCTAAGCCACAAACTAGATCATATTTCTCGAGTGCGTTTGCTAATGCTGGACCGGTGGATATGTTTTTTTTTGCCATGTTAATTCCAACTACACCACTCAGTGGCCTGCTCATATGCATGTGCGACCTGGATTGCTAAATCCTCACGCCACATTGGTGCCATGATATTCATACCTAAAAACAAGTTGGTTTTGGCGTCGCGGTAACACGGTACCGAAACTCCTGGTAAACCCGTGATAGAACTTGGTTCAAGCAGCATATCTTCGAGTTCACCAAACATAGCGGCACCCTCTGTGGCTCCAATTTTCTTGGCAAATCCAGGTGAGGAAAGTGCAATCAGGACATCATACTTCTCGAATAGTTTATCAAAATCTTGTCTAAACAACGTGCGAATCTTTTGGGCTAAAACGTAGTACTTATCAGCATACCCTTTACTGAGAGTAAAGGTGCCGAGCATTATTCTCCGTTTGGCTTCTGGGCCGAAAAACGAACGATCATTGCCGTAGCGGATACCATCGAAACGAGCCAAGTTGCTACTGACCTCTCCACGCTGGACAACCGTATAGACACCGACAGCATGACGCGGATCCATAGCGGTGGCTGGCTCGACTTTGGTTCCTAATCGTTCGAGTACCTTCAGTTCAGCTTCCAGGTGCACATTATTCTTCTCTAGACCTGGTAGGTCATGGTAGAGATAGCCGATTTTGAGGTCGCGAATATCTTTGTTCAGTGCTTTCGTGAAATCAGGCACGTCTTGTGGTGAGGTTGTGGCATCATAAGGGTCTTTGCCGGCAATGAGGTTAAGAAGATAGGCACCATCCTCAACGGTTTTGGTTATTGGCCCGGGTGAGTCTGTGGAGGATGCCATTGCCACAACGCCAGACCGGCTAACTCTGCCGTACGTGGGTTTGACACCCACTACACCACACCAAGCGGCAGGCTGACGTATCGAGCCGGCTGTTTCGGTGCCGATGGCAGCAATACACATGTCAGCGGCGATAGCCGCAGCACTACCACCGGAGGAACCACCAGGTAGATGTTCGCTGTTGCGGGGGTTAAGTGTGCGACCATACTGTGAAGTTTCTGTTGATGAACCATGTGCCCAAGCATCAAGGTTAGTTTTTCCCTGCACTACCCCACCGGCTTCTTTTAGATTAGCCCAGACGGTTGCATCAAAAACGGGAGTATAGTTATCGAGCACTGTAGATGAAGCAGTGGTCCGCAAACCTTTGGTTGATATGTTATCTTTGAGCGCAATTGGTACGCCAGCCAAAGGACTGTTGAGATCAGCTTGGGCAGACTGTTTGAGCTGCTGGTCATTTTGTGTGAGGAAAATATTAAGTCGCTGGTTATCTTTTTGGACAGCAACATTTAAGCTTTCAGCGAGCTCAGCGTGAGAAATCTGCTTACTTCTAAGTTGTTTGAGAGTGGTTGTGAGAGTTTGGGCGTTGAGCTTTTGCATCCTACTCTTCTTGGTCGATCACGCGGTTTACTACGATATAACCCTGATGTGTTTGAGCAGCGTTTGCAAGTGCCTGTTCCTGGGTAAACATGTGGTTCGGCCACAGCTCATCTTCGCGCCAAACATTTTCCAGCCCCGTGACCTGGTTTGTCGGTTCTGTATCAGATACGTCTACAGTTTTGAGTTGATCAACGACTTCCATAGTTTCTGTAAAAGCATTGCCATAGGTGGAAGCTTCTTCATTTGTGACGGGAATATTGGCGAGTACGGCGATTCCTGAAACAAACTCGGGAGTGAACTGGTTGACGACGGGTTGTTTTTTTGACATGAAACTCGAGGCTGAGTATACACTCTCGAGAGTATTGGGACAAGCGGATTATAAGTGAATAATTGATTTTAGTCGGAAATACACGTGTATAATACTGCTCTCACAACTTCTAATGATTATAAGAGAAATTAAGTATATGAAACTCATTGAAAGATTAGGCAGTCTTCTTGGTGTCAAAAGACGAGATCAGTTGCAACCTGCTTTCCAGGCCCCTCATTCTCAATTGCCTGAAGGAACAATTGTTGAGTCGAAAGAGCCAGCACGACGCATGCTCCCTGGATCTTCACGCTGCTTGATTGTTGAAACACCATACCCACTGAATCACACCGGAATCGAGTTTTTTGAGGTACTCACATACAACAGGGAGAGTGCGAATCCTGTCGAACGACTTCACTATAAAATGTGTGGACGCCGAGACGGTAAGTATCACCTTGCCGATTGGCGGTCATACGGGCCAGACCATCTCGGATCGGAACTGAATGAGGACTACTTCAACAATCATCCCCACTGTAGAGATTCGTACTTGCTGATAGGGTTGAGTCGAGTGGAAATTATAGGAAAACGACGCGCGCTGTGGGGGGCAGAGGGTTTTGCCTATGACATCCAACAGTTGCGAAAATATGGGCATGCCGAGCTAGCAAATCAGTTCGAGCATGAATATAGAGAATTTTTGCATCAAAAAGAACAGGAAAGGTTAGCAAAGGAGCATGTGCGGTTACAGCAAGCACTTGAGAAAAAACGCGCAAACAAAGAGAAAATGCTTGAATTTATTCAGCAAATTGCTCAAGTGATCGTGCCACGTGTTACCGCATACAAGGCATGGTATGAGGAAAGTGGAGACATGCATTTTCTTGAAGGGGACTTGGTTAGGTCAGCAGTTTTTCTCAATGCATTTTGTCAGTTAACCGAGCTCACTGAAGAGGATGAAATTAAGCTTTTTGGAATGACCTTGTCTGAGCTAATGTCATTCGTACCGAGAAAGCTTTCTTCGTGGGAGCTGGCACCCGATACTGAGGTATAAAATATTCGTTTGTTATCAGTAGTTGAATGGAAATTTAGGCAATTTTTCGCAATGCATTGATTCGTTCAAGGACTGGAGGATGTGTCTGGAAAAGGGACGCAAATGTCCCAACTGCTCCATGCACATTCTTGAGTGGATCGGAAAAGTACAAATGTGCTGTGGCCTTGTTGGCAGCCTCAAGCGGTTCATGATCATGACTAATTTTTTTCAGGGCACTTACTAGACCTTCAGGATTTTTGGTCATCCCTACCCCGGTGGCATCAGCCAGAAACTCGCGGCGGCGAGAAATTGCTAACTGAATCAGCTGAGCGATGATTGGTGACAAAAGTGCCAATACAATTCCAGCAACTACTAGGATAGCCTGGAGTTGTCCCCCACCGTTATCTTTATCTCGTTTCCCACCACCATAGAATGACATGCGCAACATCCAGTCCGACAGGAGGGCTACGAAGCCGACCAAAATGGTCACGACTGACATGAGGCGGATGTCATAATTTTGGACGTGTGAAAGTTCGTGGGCGACCACGCCTTCGATTTCTGCTCTGGTGAGCCGCGAGAGCAATCCAGTGGTAGCACATACCACAGCGTGTTCTGGATCACGCCCGGTGGCAAAGGCATTCATTGCGGTGTCGTCGATGACGTAGAGTTTGGGCATGGGCATCCGCTGGCCAAGGACAATATTCTCAGTGACTGTATAGAAATCAAAAAATTCTTCACGGGTAGCAGGACGTGCCCCAGACATACCCAGAATTATTTTGTCTGACCACCAGTAAGATGCAAATGACATGATCCCAGACAGAATTAGTGCAATACCGACCATGTCGAGGCCATAGCCGAACCCTACAGACATCACATAGACTGTCCCGACGATGAACGTCATAAACAGAGTGATAATGATGAGTGACTTATTTTTATTGCTGGCGACGAGATCGTAATGTGTCATGGTGATACGTAAGGAACGCACCAAAGTGAGATTACAGATTAACTTTGACGTCTTCCATTTCTTTATCAGAAACGCTCAGGTGTGAGCCGCTTGTTGGCATTTCTAAGCCTTTTTCTGGTTTGAAGCCAAATGTATTTGCGACAATGTTAGATGGAACAGTGACTAGTTTCTCGTTGTATCGTTGCGACAGGTCAATGACAGCACGACGGGCATACGATAATTTGTCGGCAGTGTCAGTGAGTTCAGACATAAACTTGGTTACCGTACCGTCGGACTTAAGCTCTGGATTGTCTTCGACTGCAATACTCAACTGAGGTACGACTTGCTGAATTTTAGAAATTGCGTCGTCAATGTCACCCACCTTGCCAGTTTCTTGGGCATGGGCAACAGACTTGCGTGCGTCTGATAACATCTGAAAAATACCCTTTTCGTGTTTGAGGTAACCTTTGACTGCGGATTCAAGATTTGGGATTAGCGAGGCTTGGCGTTTAAGTTGATTGCCAATTTCTTGGATGCTTGCGGCAATCTGGGTTTTCAGACGCTGGAGAGTATTGTAGATTGAGACAGCGTACAACGCGAACCCAATTACTAGTACGAGTAAAACTGTCATGATTGGCATAAAAACCCCCTCCTCGTATCATACAGCATTTAGTCAAAATCAGGTGGACAGTCGTAGGATATCTTTGCAAAGATATGTTGCATAGCGTATAATTACACACTCCAGACTAGACATGAGTCTGCTTAACAAGATGAGATTTTGGGTGAGTTTTTGTCAAAACTCCACCTAAAAACTAGGGCCCGTGGTGTAGCGGTTAACATGCTTCCCTGTCACGGAAGAGATCGCCAGTTCGAATCTGGTCGGGCTCGCAAGTTTTTTCTAATCGATAAATAAAGATGCTTTTATTGCATTGAATGTT
>CAZBTU010000040.1:0-7831 GCA_964494905.1 uncultured Pseudomonadales bacterium
TAGTTCGAGCTTATAAAGATTACACAGTTGGTGACATCCTGTGTGAACCTCAGTTAATCCAAATGTTTTTTTGATAGTGTCAAATGATTCAGCAAAATGCCCAGCACCAGCTATCCCATAGTTAGAAACATATACGTCTCTGCCCTCTTTAAGTTTAGTTTGGTAAAGTGCAATAAAGTCAGTGTAATCATTTTCTCCCCAAGTTTGATTTCTAGCTTGGCGGAAGTCTTGGTCGGGATGCATTGGAAGCAACTCAGGAGATTTGTTTAAATAAAAATCAAACAGGAATGGCGGAATTGCTGTGATGATGATTGGTTGTTTTTCCGGATTCGAGAAAGTTGATTTTGCTTGTGTATCAAAATAGTTGCCGATTTCTTGGACAGAAATATACCACCAGGGTGTTTCGGCATATTTTAGGTTAAGTGCAACTTGTTTTCGCAGTCGTGGCAGGCTGTGTAGAGAATACCCAGCCATAAGACCAAGCAACACAAAGGTAAACAACAGAACGTGATTTTTGCTTCTGGATAAAACTTCTAACCTCGATAGAACGATGGTAGTTCCGATGAGTAGAGACGGTAGTATATGAAAGACATATCTAACATCAAAGGCATAGAAAGTCGAGATGAACAGCACTTGTCCAATAATCGCCATGATTATTGTCAAGCTCAAACGAGTGTGCTTCTTAATTCGTAGGCCAAGTATCAGGCCAATGCACCCGAAAATGCCAACTAAAAAATGAACGAGTGGCGTTTTATCCCAGAGTAAGTGCTGTGGGGTGCCTGAAAATATTGATGCATATTTCGGTATATGCTTCAATGCGTATGAGAGCGAGAACCAAGCTGTTTTTTCTGCCTCGGCTGGCAACTTGAATAGAAAAAAGTCGTTTGTGAGAATCCAAAGTATATTGTGGTACTGACTGACAGCCAAAACAATCAATGGAAGACCAAAGAAAAACACTGGAAGTATTGGATTGTGATACTTTCTTATGTATTTTTTGACTTTGGGATGTTGAAAAAGCTGATACGCCATGACTGCTCCAAACACCAATACTAATGGCGCGTATGCATGCTTTGTCTGGTAAAGTGCAACTGCAACAAGTCCAAGGAGCGATAGTTGTCTGACGGAGCCAGCGCTGATGCTCAAATAAATACCCATCAAGTACAAAGGAATGAGTAGGTTTTCTGCCATTGCTAAGCTGGGATACCAATAGACAAAATAATTTGTTACGAACAAAAAAAGAACAGATGCCTTAATAAGCACGTTTTTTGTAATGCGGTTTATGATTGCATAAAGTATGCAAACAGATAGAACACTAAGGGCAACATTCGCAAAATAAAACATTCTTGGGTCATCGCTAAACAAAAATACTGGTAATAGTACAATTGAATAAAGTGGGGGAACTTCTGTCGGAAATCCGGAGAGTGCTTGACGGCACATCTTCCAACCTTGTCCCATCGCAAAACAGCGAGGAGGTACAACATAGTAAAGAGCGTCAGGAAATGGTTCAAAGTTGGGGATGAGTGTGCGGTGGCTGAATGGATTTCTAGCGAGCAAGCACAATAGAATGATCAAGCTGACATACAGTGGTATGTGATTAATTTTTGAGTTGAATAAGTTGATCAGCTTGTACATATTCCTGTATTCTCGCAGAAATTGATGAGTTTTGATAGTGATTTGCTCGCACATCAAAATTTTTTGAAAAACAACAGCACAAGAGGGTGCGTTATTTCATTTAGTTCATTTTTACAAATGACTTTTATGTGTGTATGATTCAAACATGATCTGCAAAACTCGCTCGCAAGTGAAGAAAAAATTCCCAACTGGCATACAGAAATTGGAAATAGGTTCTGGAGTCAATCCAGAACCAGGCTACATTCACTTAGACATACAAAAGGGATTGCCAGATTTAGACATACTTTCTGATGCACGCAGAACACCACTCCCTGACAATTTTGTTCAAGAGGAAATTCGAGCTGTTCATATCATGGAGCATTTTTGTCATCCGGAGTTTTCGGGTGTTGGATTACAAAAACAATATGGAACAACACTAGAGGTATTGAAAGAAATGTACCGCATTTTACAACCAGGGGGTGTCTTAAAAATTGTGACACCTGATTATGAAAAAATTGCTGTTTCAGCTGCACGCAAACGTGTGCCGCTTGATTGGTTGCAGCGATGGTCGGTAGGTGGTCACATAGATGAGTACGATGTCCATCATTGGCTGTGGACTAAAGCAGATGCTACCAATTGGTTTTCTGAAGTAGGTTTCAGGGAGCTCAAGGATTGGAATCCAATTCAAGGTTGGAAACAAGTCTGGAAATTAAACTGGCAGGCAGTTGGGCAAGTTGGCAATAAACAATGGCATGATATTGAGTGGTATCATTGGCTTTTTTTTGCGGGAACTAAGTAACAGCACTGATCTGTCAAAACATTGCAGTGGCCTAGCTGTGTGTTGGTGTGGTTGCTAGTAACTGTTCAAACCGCAACTTAAATTGATCTCGACTGAAATGGGCGCTTCTCTCTTGTGCTGTTTTGCTTAACTCATTCAGCAATACTGGTTGGCGTATTAATTCGATGGTTCGCGCGATGAGTTCGGCGCGTGTGTTCCAAAGCCTGCCACACTCATTACTAACAATTTCTTTTTGACCGCCAGCATTGATTACAACAGGTACGCAGCCGGATGCCATGGCTTCGACAGTGGTTATTCCAAAGTGTTCAAGCAATATGGGACTTTTTTCCGCATGCTCATCCAGCCCTGTGGCATGCCAGTAAATTTTTGCTTCTGAGAGTCTATTTCTAAGTTCCGTGAAGCTAATATTGGTGTGGAAATGAACTGGGTATCCTTCTGCTTCAAACTGGGTTTGCTGAAAGTACTCTAAGTGTTTTTTTCCTTCCTGAATGCTTCCAATAAAATGCAGTTCCCAATCTTTTGCTTCTGGATGAGTGTGAAGTTGTTTAAATACTTTAACCATGTCAAGTTGCTTCTTACAATGACCAGTCACAAAAAAACGACCAATATGGATGATATGATTCTTTTTGGCTGAGCTTGCAAAAAAATTTTGAGTATTCACGGGCGGATATAAGACATCACTTTTTAATCCCCAATACCGCTTGATCCAGTATTGACAGAAGTTTGAAATAGTGATTATTTTCTGATATGACTCTAGATCTGCTCTCCTTGTTACTCCAGGGCCACCGTGAAGTCTCATTTCCCATTTAGGAAAGATTCGTTTGAAAACATTGTACAAAATGTATCGCCAACTCGGGATGGTTAAGCCTACAACGGCGATTTTCTCTGTATATGGAAGCTCCGGTAATTTTATAGTGAATCGAGTATTCGAATCTATTTTCACATCAAACTCAAAAATGACTGTGTTTGCAGTATGCTGCATTTTTCGTAATGGATAGACTTGACCAACTCCTTCAAGCTCGAAAGCAATTGAGTCAATGACAGAAATTGTAATGGTCTCAAAATACAGACTTATCGAAAAACGAGAAACAGCTTGGTTAAACAAAATGCTTGATTTTTTGCCCAGCCACTTGTAAATTTTCCCCTTTTGATACTCATCAAACTTGAAGCCTTCGAACCTGGATGGATAAATAAAAAATGAACGAAAAGACGGAATAATAAATGCACGCTTGAAGTACTCGTATGGTGTTAAGAAAATCTGACCTGGGAAGAAAACGGATAAAATACCAGTTTCCGATCTATTAGGAAAATAATCCAAATATGAAGTATTGATAAAAAGGGAGTACTGCTCAGAATACTCAGACAGTTCGATTGAGGATGCCTCAGGGACATACTTCAACTCGATATTTGTTAGGTCTGCACCCATTTTTTGCTCGGCATTTTTTCGGTCTATTGGTTTGTGAGTTATGAGTGAAGTTTTATAGCCCATGTCTCTGAGTGTCTCAGCGTATGCAAATGCCACCTGTTCTCCACCGCCGAGCGTATAGAGCCATCTGTCATATATTGCAGCGGTTTGTTGCTTCTGCGTACTCATAACTTCTTAATATAACAACTTTCTCATATCTTTATATGACCTGATTTCTAACTGTTTTAACACAAATCTACTGCTAATTACTCTAGGGAAACTTTTTGTGAAGTTTTTTGCTGCTCGTAATCGCCCATCAGCTCGAGCGTTCCAATCCCGTGATCGTTCCAAGTTATCCCGAAAACGAAAAACAAGTGACTTGAGCATAGTCATGCCTAACCGTAGCCCGAATAAAAACAACTCACATATAAAAGTTGAGAAAGGAAAATGAGTTAGGGTAAACACCAGGTGATTCTGTTCTACCATGCTCAGGAAAAAACTTGAATCAGTTTTGTTAGTCGTCGCTTTATGTATGTGATGTACGATCGCAGTGGGTTCATACACAATGTCCCATCCAGCTTTCCAGGCGCGCAAACTTAAATCTAGATCTTCATAGTACATAAAATAATGTGGGTCGAAAAAACCAATCTGATTAATGACTTGTCTCTTAATCAGACAGCTTGCCCCACAAATAGATAGTAACTGGGTTGGTGTATTAAAGTATTCATTGTCCTCCTCATAAAATTCACTGCTCTCTCTCTGTGAGTTTTGCCGCACAACACTGCCTCTATCTCTTCCATAACCTGTTTGAAATACGACGTTTCCGGCATTTTGTATCAGCCAGGTAAAATGAGAACGAGCTCTTGACCTCTTCACACTGATCACACATTGTTTAACCTCATTTGCATGGACCGTTGTGCTAAGCAACTCTGTATCTCCCAAATGTACAGCAACCGGTGTGGAACGAGCATCAACTGTTGGGTGACCGTGAAAGGTGAATGTGAAACTTTCTTCCTTAGGATCTGAAAATGGCACTAAAATTGTTGCTTTTCCGCGGGTCCACCTCGTTGAAATGGCACCAAAAGTTTGTTCGTAAAATCCAGATTTGTACCAAACCTGACACGTTTTCTCATCCGTCTGGCAGAGCACGTCTTCAATCATTGTTCCTATTGGTTTAAAGTCAGTTGTGTGACTAATATCAGAGAAAGGAACAACGGGCGTGGTAATTTCAAGCTCAATAAACGGTGTCGCATAGAAAATTTTTGGTGCTACTAAGCCAACAGTATCTGGCCCTGCTGCCTTAACAAGGCACTTGAGCCAGCTCTTATCAACAGCTGCGTCGGTATTTAAAAGAACGATGTATTCTCCTTTCGCGTGTTGGAGACCGGCGATGTTGCCACCGGTGAAACCAGTATTTTCTTTGAGAGCAACCAGGCTTACTTGAGGAAAGTAGCGTGTTATATAAGAAACGGAGTCATCTCGCGAATCATTGTCGACTACGATGACTTCATACTTTTCTGCTGGATAGTCGATTGCAAAGACTGATGAAAGGCAGTCATGCAGTAAATAGCGCCCGTTGTAGTTGACTATGATGATTGAGACAAATGGAGATCGTGACATCATTGTATTTGTACGACTAGGTACTCTTCATTCTCATAAAGTTGGGTTACGTCTGCTGATTCACTCAGCCATGTTTGGAGTGTTCGGACGGACTTATTTGACATGCGGTGTTTATTCAATTTAAGCAAATGAATATTTCCCTGTTTGAGGAGCGAAAAAAACCCATCTGTGTCTACTGTTTCCACCGCTTGAGTGAATGTGGTCTCATAAATCTCATATTCTTTGGGTGTATAGCCACTATATCCATTAACTAGGAGGCAGTTGTGGTGTGCTTGCGCGAGTAGCATTTGTGTTCTATAGCTCAGTTTAGTGCTAATAGTAGCATCATTGAGTTGCACAGTCATTGGGAGTTCTAAGAGCACAGATTGCTTTGCATGACACTCTTTAGCAATCGTTTGATATGCCTCTGGATAATAAAATTCCTGCCTTGTGGTGAGATTGAGCGGCACTACTTCAAGTACAAAGAGCACACTCAGGATTGTCGTAAGTTTAGCTCGCTTCTTTTGATTAAGTCGTTCTATGCCTTTTCCTGCAAAAAAAGAAAGTGATATAAAAAAAAGCACAGACCAGCGTGAAGTTACTCGTATGACTTCAAACACCTTGACGCTTTTGAGTATGAGGTAGTATGGCAATGGAATTCTGAGGGAAAAATCTCCTTGGAACTGGAATCGTGGGCCAAGTGCAAAAACAAAACCAACTAACATCAAAATGAAAAAAAAGATGAACAATTTTTTTGATGGCTGCTGGCGTTTTTTTAGACCTTGTAGTACCCCAAACACAGCAATGGTAACGACAACAATTCCGGGAAAAATGCCATGTCTATGTGCGTGAGAAAGCCATTCTCTACCTATGGCGTTGTTCCACAGGACACTTTGGGTATGTGGAGGGAAAAAGTAATCAGCTATATCAGCAGCGTAACTGACATATTCACTATACTCACGCTGAGCTTGGTAGAACTGTTTTGTTTGCCAGTACTTGTAAAGGGTGACGCCACTAGTTGCAACAAAAACAGACATAACGATAAACAAAAACTTTAATAAATTGATACCACTTTTGTCTGTGTTTTTTACGTGAATATGTATAAATGTCAGTGTGTACCAAAAGCTCATGGCTGTTATGCCGATGAGCCAGAGGTAGATACTTGAGTAAAACAGTAGGCTTATGGTCGTACCGCCAGCAATCGCTGACTGCCAGTTCAAGTTCTTTTGACGCACGAACCACCCAAAACAAAGCAGGAGTGGCCACAGACTGAATATCTGAAAATGCACCGCGTTGTGGAACATAAAAGTGGAAAGTAGTGTGGTGAGTGTGGCGAAGAAGGTTGCAGAGAAGCTTCTGAAGATGCTACTCCATAAATAGTACGAGCAGACTGAGTTGAGGATGATGGTAAGTAAAAAAAGAATGTTAAAAAGTGAGATTGGATTTGAGACGATGAAGTGTATTGGCATCACCAGAAGTGTCTGTGTTATGAATAAGTCTGAAAAAAGAAGAGAAAAAGGATGTGGATAAAAAATTGGCGCATCAAAAAAATGTGAAAAGTTCAACGTTTCGAAGCTTTTTAAGTTATGTTGAATAATCCAGACAAATAAAGGGTAATCATGCCAGTCAAATAAATGAGTTGATAAGTTCGTAATCAAGGAACGGAAAGCAAAAAAAAGTATACCAACGGGAATCGAAACTGCTGCTAGCCAAGCTCTTTTGTTTATACTAGAGTGCACCATACGTAACCTGCTACTACTGCAAACAAACCTTGAGATGAACCGGTTTCTGGTTAGTTACTTTTTCTGTATTTTTTTCTTTTTTACCTCTTTTGCATCTGGTATTGTCGATTCCCAGGATGGATTGCAGTACTTAACAATCGCTCGCCGACTCTATTACGACCATACTGCTGAAATGCCCAATGCGAACTGGGATGATAACACTAATCTTTATATGAACACTCAGAAAAGTAAAGAAGGCAAATTATATGCACCAACAGGGTTGGGGTACACACTGGCGTTATTGCCGGCAGTGATGATAGAAGATTTAGTTCATCAACTATTAGGAATTGTACCTGTTTCTGCATTTCCATTACAGAATGACTGGCCAGTTATTTTGTTCGCAAGTATGACTAACTCATTTTTTGGGGCACTGCTCGTCACTACACTCTATCTCTACTTTCGACAGTTTGCTGTAAGTCACTACTTTGCAATATGTTTGAGTTTTTTTCTTTTTATTTCAAGCAATTTATTTATTTACACAAAACACTCATTTGCACATATTATGTTCACGACCGCGCTCACCATAACGTTTTACTTCATTAAGCGGTATGGATTAACAGAACGCAGACTGTACTTAGCGGCGGCAGGTGTTTCTTATGGTGTGGTGGTTATTTCATATAATCAAACATACTTGTT
>CAZBTU010000040.1:7931-9892 GCA_964494905.1 uncultured Pseudomonadales bacterium
CGGCAGGTGTTTCTTATGGTGTGGTGGTTATTTCATATAATCAAACATACTTGTTACCGCTGCTTCCCCTTGCACTTTACTTCTTGCTGCAAAAAGGAAAGGAAAAGATACTTCCGAACAAAAAAAATGCTGCTGAACTCTTCAAAGATGTTACAGCAGGTTTGGTGGGAGCATCCCCTTTCTTGCTTTTGTACTTCATATTCAATGCACTTCGTTTTGGTGGAGCAGGTGTATCTGTTGAAGCAAACCAATCATTGCCTGACATTGACGCCCCTAAGTTTTTTATTCTTTTTGAAGGAATATGGGGATTGTTGCTCAGTCCAGGAAAAAGTATTTTCCTTTTTACACCAGTACTTTTTCTAATTTTGCTTTTTTGGTTCAAGCTACCCAAGAGAATCTATCCTGAGTTGCTTGCCTTTGGTTTCCTGAGCACACTGTATCTCTATTTTATAGGTTCTTACGAGGGTGCAGATGCATTTCCACTTTGGCATGGTGAGTCATCATTTGGTCCCAGATATATGTTGCCAATCATTCCCCTCGGACTATTGCTTGCAGGAATCGCAATCACCAAAATGACTAAGTTACAACGATGTTTGGTCGCGTTACCACTTGTTGGGATAGGACTTGTTGTTCAAACAGTTGGAATAATGCTGCCATATCAAATCAGGTTTTGGCAATTGCCAGACTATGTTTGGGTTGGAGAGGATCGTTTACACGTTACGCGTTTTGCAAACATAATTCCACGATATTCACCTGTTTTCAACATGACGAAAGTTTTATATAAGCGGATAAAAAAAATCAAGACAATATATAGTCATGGTCAATACAATGTGCGCTTGTTTGACGGGTTTGAGCGACCGATGGATTTGGGGTACATGGTTTGGCGTGAACCACACGGCCTAGCTAGATTTTCTTTTGAGAACTCTGATCCTCAGGTAAATAAAATTTCGTTGCAGTTTCGCAATCATCAAATCGAACAAACCAGTAGCATCTCGGCTCAGTTACGGTTTGCGCTCAATGGTAAAGAACTTACTGATTCTGAGTACGAATTGCCCGTCCACGAGGAAAAACAAATCGTTCTTCAGTTGCCAGAGAATGGGCTCAAACAAGGAACTAACACTATTGAAATACGCAAAGAGTTTCTAGTTGAGCCGCCGTCGCAACTTAAAAAAAAACAAGTGATTTTTTTGCAGATACTCAGAATTAATGATTCTCCACAACCTATTTCAACAATTGATTACCCATACGTATCACCTGTTTCCCGGTCGCTACTTGGGAGTAGTTACGCGTACTATGGAGGTGAACAATCAGATCCATGGGAAATTTGGCACATGCGGTCTGGTGTATACGAGTGGACATTTGATTTTTGGTGGCTCAGACCTTATCACTACTGGGATTTACCGAAAGATTTTTTCCTCGTCTTAGGCCTCCTCAATGGAATGGGATTGGTGTACGCAGGATGGTATACGATTAGGTTTCGAGAATAAAGCGGTTGTTTTTTAGTTTATCGTCCAGAGCTGCGTATAGCTGCTTTGAAGTTTTGCCTCGCTGCTTTTCCCAAAGCATAGCTTGAATAATGAAAACGTAAGAAAATGCTTGATACATTGCCTCGACAAAGCCTTCCATACCATCTTTGTATCCTTTGTGCTGAACGTATCGTTGCCAAAAATGCTGAAAAACGCCTTTGCACAATGTCCACTCTGTAACTCGAGGTGAGTTGCGAATGTAGTGGTAGTGAGCTTCTAATTCGGCGTACTGTTTTGTTTTTAGTAGGTTAGAACTAATGTCCCGATGTGAAAAATGGTAAAGTGGTGATGATAAGTGACCAGTTGGTCCGGTAATGTCTAAATATTCATGAATCTGTTGATCAGCATACCGGATGCTTTTCTTAATGAGCCGCGTAACCTTGTCGTATTGCCAGCCACCATAATTCATTCGTTTTCCCAAGAAATAGTTGATCA
>CAZBTU010000041.1:0-5713 GCA_964494905.1 uncultured Pseudomonadales bacterium
TTTTTTGGGTGAAATTTAGCCTAAACCAACATCGACAACGCTTTTTAAAGCTTGTAGACTAAAACTATAAATATAGTTGTTTTAAATTCACTCTATGCATAACTTTGATTCAAGTCGTCTACAAGACAATAAGTTATCATACTTTGGTAATAGAACATTACTCGACCGTGCCCCTGTCGATAGTGCTGGTGTTGCACACACTGACCTTGTCCACACGTTTAATGTTGAGAAGACAGAAAAACCACTGAGGAGAGACCTTCTAAAGAAATTGGTCCTCCAGTTTGTGGAAGACAATCGTCAAATTTTTTTCCCAATATTAATCAAATTAGCAGATGCGCAAAATGAATCTGAGCTAAATTATTCAAACACAATAGAACAAATGGTTGCAGCGTTTCAAATCTCCAGCGGACAATTACAACAGTTTGGATTAGAAAACAAAATAAACATCGGAACTGAGCCTCGCACTTTCGAAGATGAGATTGAAGTTGAGATGGAATACTTTGTCACCATCGAACATAGAGCCATAGTGCTCAACCACCTCATTCTAGCAGCTCTTACCCATCTGCTTGAGGTTCATACTTCTGCTGACCCTCAGGCACCATATACACGTAGGTTCTTTTTGAAACCACTCAAACGCTACTTATGCGGCAATGATTTCGGGATGAGGAAATGGGATGATAATGTGAATAAGTTCACTGATGGCTCCGTGACAGATCTTGAACATTTTTCAACTGAAGTCAGATCAATATTAATGGACTTGACTGCAAACATTAAAGCAATTAAATCTAAACTGCCTACAACTGAGGAAGCAGAGTCGCACTCATTAGCAAATATACTCTCCCAACCAACTGCAAGACAACTTGTATATACCGCATTACCTCCAGAAAAAGCGATCTCTCGAGCAGCGCATCATGGTGACAGGATCGCAAAATCACTAGGGATAGTTACTCAAAACCCACAGCGCGATTATGAGGTTTTTAAGCTACACGGTAAATCTATTCTTCGCAAAGCCGTAACAGTTGATGCTAGTGCAAAATATGCTGACCTACCTTTTTCTGTGTGCTGGACTGACCAAACAGATCAGCCAGTGATTATGGCCCAAAACTTTGAACTTGACTCCTGGGCTGAAACTGCCAGGAACAGCGTCTTAGAGTACTTAGCAATTAGAGCTCTCCAAGGCGATCAAGAAATGTATACCCGTGCGTTCCGCTACCTTTCACCAAGGGGTACTGGTAGTAATTTTTATTATTCTGTGGCGAACGTGTATGAATTTTTCAAGACAATTGGTACCGAAAAATCCTGTGCTGTTCTGGCAATAGACGACAGGCAAATATCCGAACAAATGACCGCATTCGACATTCTCAGAAAGCTAGACTTTGATCTGGATGCCCTTGATGCACCAACAATTAAATGGCACCTTGTTGCGATCAACAATCTCCTATTTTCAGGTGTTTGGGGTTATCTAAAAAGACGAGATAACCTGTCATCTATGTTTGATGATACAGAGGGTGACAGCCGCAAAGTAAATACTGATTGGCTCTTATCAATTGATAGAGCGGCCGCACAAAATCTCTTCAAGCAGGGTAAGAGAATGTACTGGGTGGCAAAACAGATCTGGACAATGCAACAGGATGCGGATTCTACTCAAAAATTTTACAAACATCATTATTACATTAGCTGGGATCAATACGATTTAGACGGGTCAGGCGTGGACTTTGATACGGTTCGAGGCCTCTTTCAAACCGATAGGGAACTGATGAACACCCTAATGTCGTTGGAAAACGATCAAGAGCCTGCTGAGCTTTCTCAGATGCATCAATACCCTAGCAAAGTTTCATTGAAAAACATTGTGGAGATCATCAAGTCCGGTAAAAGCTTTAACGGTGTAACAATTGCCAGAGATAAAACCAAGTATCTAGAGAGACGAATAAAGGATCAATCAAATCAGGACGATCTAGAACTGGCACTTTCAGATTGGCCAGATTCACTCAAAGCAGTTTTGACTACCAGAGAGATTGAATTGTATTTCGAGCATGCTCATACTTTTATGGCTACTCACCCCAAGGGCTTGGCCAGCTACGCGAGGGCTAAACAACAGCTCAACCCTGAAATACTAGGGCTATGGACTAGTGAGCCAGTAGATACTACAGATCTGGATGTGAAGATCAATATCTGTAATCAAAGCGCGGAAGTTTTGGAATGGTACAAATCCGCTGTGCTCGCCACAAATATCAATTCAGTCCATAAGTATTTGCACAGAACTGCCTATAAAAATCCCCAAGAATTACACTTGAGTTACCATGATTCGTTACTTTGGGCCAGACACGGAAATGACCTTAGTACGAGCGAGCTAATCGCAGTCCTAGAAACTATAGATTCGTCACAAACTGCCGTAGATTTCAGCAGAACGCTTCCCAGATACAGCAGCAGCGCTGACCCATTTAAGCATCTGGGAGATATTCACTCGATCAGAGAGCTCAAGAAACGAGTGATTGCAATTGAGTCTAAAATTGACTTACAAGCGTTCCCGGAACAGGTTCAGGACATCGTGTCGGCACCTGGTTTCAATGTTGCAGCACTAGATAGATTGCGAAACTCTCGTAGATCAGATTTTGAAAAACTCGTCTCTGGAGTATATGATACCCACCAACCATTTGCGCCCCGACAAAGAGTTTTTGCAACCGAGCCATTATCAAAATCAATCAAAACTGGCTTAGGTTCACTCAGAGAAGGAATCACTGGTACAGCAAAAGACCCCAAAGCACTCTTTCATGAACTCAAGCAGCTGATAAAAGATAGGTCATATCAGAACCGAAAGATGGAAGTCGGTGATCTATTCGAATATGTGCCTCTTGATCTAGAACAAGATATAATTTCCCTTCTTGAAAAACAAAGAGTTGACGTAGGCATTATTGTTGAGGCAACAGTACACGCCAAATCTGATCCCGAAGGCTGGGTATGTGGCAACTACACAGACTGCTGTATGCCATTTGGTGATCCATACAATGACGACTATATGTTTAACAAAGGCACCCAGTATTTCACTGTCAAGTACGCAGGCAGGATTATTGCTCAATCAGTTGTAGTAGATGGCTACAATGTCAATAACGGTTCAAATGTCGTCATACTGGATAATATAGAAGTTGCCAAAAACTACAAACATCTTACCAGTGTTATTGATAGAGCGTACAGAATTTTTTGGGCCGAGTACACTACTCTACCAGTTAAGATTGGTACTGCAAACTCAGACCTGATACCAAGCGAAGCAAGACTTGAACTAAACCGGGTAAAACCGAAACACCAACTAGGGTATTCAGACTCACGTGGCACACAGATATATGACTTACCAAAAGTGCCAGAAATAGTAGCCTTGGATGAAACAGTTGTTTTTTCAAACATCTCACAAAGAGATGTGAAAATGTTGGCCCAAATAGAACGAGACTCCTACCCACCTGAAATGGTACAGGGTCCAGAGCCTATCTTACAGGTTATTAACAGAACAAAAGAGCTTGATCTTCCTGGTGCTGTCAGTAGCTTCGTGGTCTACATGGGGAAAAAGCCAGTTGGCTATCTCCTCGCGTTACCAGAACAATCGGAAGTTAACCCAAAGGAAATTGCCTATCATATTTACGACATGGTTATTTTGCCAGAATTTCGTGGTAAAGGCATTGCAATGAAAATGATGGAGCGAATACTACATGCCGCTAAGTCCTATGCCGGATCATTTGATAACTTCCATGGCACAATTGAAGCAGAAGCCCGAGAAAGCACATCCTACAGCATGATCACAAATCCACGAGTTCAAAGCTGGATTCGGTCGTATGGCTTTAAATTGACCAACAATCAGGTGCTCTCTGAATACCTTGGCTCGGAAGACTTTCATCTAGTCCGATACGAGTATGTCGGTGATGAACCCCAAAACGCCTAACCATTTACCTACACTGCCCCTCGAACCAACATTGCGTCAACCACCTGCTTAACCGCACTCGAATATGTCGCCATTCTTGCGCTCAGTCCAGCTTTGGACTTCAACTCCCACATTTGGTCGAATGACTTCTCCATGAGTGGTTGCAACTTGGCCAACACTTCATCTTTAGTCCAATAGTATCCAGCGAGGTTTTGCACCCACTCAAAGTAAGAAGTGGTAACACCCCCTGCATTGGCTAGTACATCGGGAATAGAAATCACACCGTTTTTCTCCAAAATTACGTCTGCGTCAGGGGTGACAGGGCCATTGGCCATCTCGATAATCGCTTTCGCCTTGATCCGTCCAGCATTTTCTGCGGTAATGACGTTCTCGAGCGCTGCCGGGACTAAAATATCAACATCGAGCTCCAGTAATTCCTCGTTTGTTATCTTCTTACCCAAAGAAATGTGACACGCTTCTTCGGTACACATGCACTCTTGAATGGTGCCGTACTGGCGTTTACACTCCAGAGTCTTTTCTGGGTTCATGCTGTGATCTGTCATATAGACGCCGCCACTTGAATCAGAGAGCGCCACGATCTGGTAGCCTCGCTGGTACGCATGCCAGGCAAACCAATACCCAACGTTTCCAAAACCCTGAATTGCAATCCGAGCATCTTGCTTGCGCTCAAAGCCCATTTGCTCAACAAGTTTATCCAAAATATAGACACCACCCAGCCCGGTGGCTTCCTCACGTCCTTGAGAACCACCCAAGCCCAGTGGCTTGCCCGTAAACGTTGCTAACGGATTGGCAGAAACCGTACCATTCTCACTGAGCCACAGCTCATACTCATCAACCATCCAAGCCATAATCTGTGGGGTAGTGTTCACATCTGGCGCCGGCACATCTACCCATGGTCCGATTGCCTCGGCAATAAACCGGGAGTATGCTCGACTCAGTCGCTGCAACTCGGCCTGACTCAGCTTGCGAGGATCAACCACTACACCACCTTTGCCACCGCCATAAGGAATCCCAGTAACTGCACACTTCCAAGTCATCCAAGTAGACAACGCCATGACTTCTTCTTTGCTCACGTCTTGGTGAAAGCGTATACCACCTTTATAGGGGCCACGGGCATTGTTGTGTTGAGACCGAAACGCTTGAAATGACTGCTTTTTACCAGATTCGAGTGTGATTTCCAGCTTGCCCTCCAACATTCTCTCAGGTTTTTCAAGCTTCTTGATTGCTTGGTCAAAGCGTGTCCGCTCAGACTCTGGATAGTGAGGTCGCAAGAGAGCTGCTACTTGTCGGAGTTGTTCGACTGCACTGTGATGAGGGTTCTGCATATGCTTTCTAAAATCGGTAATGCTAGTTGCAGTAACTAAACTGCTTCCTGTCGCTCGAGCCATCGCTCCGTGTCGAGTGCTGCGCTACAGCCCTGTCCAGCTGCTGTGATCGCTTGCTTGTAGCGCACATCGACTCCATCGCCAGCGGCAAACACACCTTCCACCGAAGTCATAGTGGGATACTCAACTAGGCCGTCACTGGATAAAGCTGCCTGTGCCGCTTCTACGCCAACTTTGGTTGCACTCTGTCGCGTGACAACATACCCATGAGCGTCAAGCGCAATCTGTCCGGAAAACACCTGGCTGTTTGGCTTATGGCCAATTGCTATAAATACGCCATCTGCCGGCAGAGTTTTTTCTTGGCCGTCCTGATTAACTTTGATCTGCTCAACCTTATCACCCCCGGTAATGCCGAGAAGTTCACTGTTCCACATCACCGAGATCTTGGGGTTATTGAGCA
>CAZBTU010000041.1:5813-8261 GCA_964494905.1 uncultured Pseudomonadales bacterium
GTAATGCCGAGAAGTTCACTGTTCCACATCACCGAGATCTTGGGGTTATTGAGCACCCTCTCCTGCATGATTTTACTGGCGCGAAACTCACTTCGCCTGTGCACAATCGTCACGTGACTTGCAAACTTTGCGAGTGCCGTCGCGTCCTCCATTGCGCTATCACCACCACCAATGACATAACAGTTTTTTTCTTTGAAAAAGGCCGCATCACAAACCGCACACGTACTTACGCCTTTGGAAAGAAACTCTTTTTCACCCGGTACACCGACGTAAATAGAACTGGCACCTGTGGCAATAATCACGGCGCTGGCTGTCATCGCAGGGTCGGTTTGGCGAACACGATCCATTGCAGCCTTAAGCTGATCGGCAGTACCGGACTTATACACTTCGGGATCAACTCCGTCTGGCATTGAAGTCCAAAGCTTAAACGGCCGAGCTGAAAAATCAACTGCTGTCACGAACTCATCACGGATGGCAGCCCCGAACCGCTCAGCTTGCTCCCGCATAGCAAACATCAGTTCTGGTCCTTGAATCCCTTTGGCAAACCCGGCGAAGTTTTCAACTTCGGTGGTGTACATCAACTGACCACCACTTTCGAATCCAGCAAAGATGGTCGGCTTAAGAAGGGCGCGCGCGGTATACACCGCTGCTGAATACCCGGCTGGCCCTGATCCAATAATTGCGATTGTTGCGTGTTCCATAGTATTCCTAGTTAGCACCACCAGTCACTTTGTCGATAAGTTTGCGGTACCCCTGTTCACCAGGATAACCAACGATCTTGTCAACTGGCTTGCCATCAACTAAAACAATTACTGTGGGAATACTCATCACGCCGAACTTGGCTGGAGTCTGATTGTTTTCGTCAACGTCCATCTTGGCGATAACTACTTTATCTCCATACTCCTCAGCCAATTTATCGATAACAGGTGCCGCAAGCCGACAGGGGCCACACCAAGTAGCAAAGAAGTCGATAACCACAGGCTTTTTATCATCAGATGCAGCCTGCACCTTTGCATCAAACTCATCATCGGTCCAATGGGCAGCACCGGTTGGGGCTTTTTTGGTTGAATCGTTCATAACTTCCTCCTTGCCGCCTCTTTGCGGCCTAATTACACGTCCTACACTTTTAATACCGAAACACCTCTCGTAAAATATCTTCCAGCTCGTCCGTTTTTCGCTCTTTGGTACAGCGTGATGCTTCACTAGTGAGCAAGTCGCGAGCTACTCGTCCTAAGCTACTACGTGCTGCGACTACCTGACGAACAATGTCGACGCAACTTCGTCCGTCCTCGTACATGTTGATTAAGCCGTCTAGCTGTCCTCGGATGCGTTTCAGCTGAGTTAGCATCCGATCTGTGGGGTCACTTACCATACATTCAATATACCCCCAGGGGGTATGTCTGTCAACAAGAAATTTGGTCTGGAATGGCTGTTTAATAGCGAGAAGGATCGAAGCGATGTGAGTCTTTGAGCCGGCGGGCACCCTTGAGTGATTCGCCGCAAGATGAACAGGTGTCAGAGCCAGTACAGGGATTGATGTCTAGGCAGTGTGGACATTCGCGCTCGTAATCGGAGAGCTCAGGAATTTTGCCCGACAAACCATCTTGCTCTAAAGCACTGCTCCACCACTCTCGAAGTTGCTCGGCTGTTAGATGTGCTGGTGGCATGTGTTCTCGCATAAATGACTTTAGAGGGAAGGTAGCACCGTATTGTATACCATCCCGATTTGCGTACTAGACTATAATAGCAAACAACTGCAGTAACTTTCGTGCCTTGCGCACAAGTTAGTTAATGCAAGCGCTCGTTACAATTATTTCATAGCAGCTTAACTGGGCGCCTTATAGTTCACACCGTTCACCCAAGAGGACATAATGAAAGATAGTACTGACGATTTCTTTTCCCCGGATATTGACGACCTCAAAGCTCATGCTCAAACAAGTGACCCTGCACCTGACGAAAATACCGTAATGGTCTCGGCCTATATACTAGGTGGTGTTTTTCAGTTCTTAGCCATGCTACTGAGCTACGGCTTCGGTTGGATTCGCCTCACAGAGCGCGCAAACACTGTGGCAGACAAAGTTCTGTTTATCGCTGTGGTCACCTTCATCAGCTGGACCATTCTGTTTATCTTGGCTCACGCCCTGTGGTTCAAGATTGAAGACTTCTGGGCTGGTTGGTGGGTTTTTGGCTTTGGACTACTCTCAGGTCTCGCAATTGGTGGTATCTATGCAGCATGCAAACTTCTGAGCACGTATGTAATCCTGTCGCCTATAACAGGTCAAAATGTGTTGCTCGGTGCATTCGCTGCTTTGATTTTTCTCGCTGCCAACAACGACTTACGTTTGTCACTTCGTCGGTTTGCGCCCCGAGACTAACCCTGTCACGAGCTGGTTTCTACGCCCTGGTTTGACTTAACTCAAGCCAGGGTTTTTTTGTCTTAAAATTTAT
>CAZBTU010000041.1:8361-9764 GCA_964494905.1 uncultured Pseudomonadales bacterium
CCCTGGTTTGACTTAACTCAAGCCAGGGTTTTTTTGTCTTAAAATTTATCGAACTCACCCAGTACTTCTGCCTTGAACGTATGCGAAGAACTGCTTGAGTTCTCGATCCCATTTGCGGTTGAGGTGACTGCCTGCGATCAAGTATTCAAGTACCACAAAAAGTTCCACCATCTCCACAGCCGGCAAATTTGAAAACATCACATTTGGTTCAGTCAAACCAATTGCAAAAAATGTCTGCACGACCCGATCCACGCTCGAGCCCGAACTTTCGAGGAGTTGCTTCCAGTAGTCAATAAACCACTGCTGCCGCTCTGAGCGAATGGGCATTGAATTAATCTGTGCTTTCATAAACTGCATGATTGCTTGTTTTCCTGTTTCTAGTAAAGGCGCCTGACCCACGACACTGCTCGTCAAGTGTGGGTGATCTGACTCGAGCCACCTCTGAAACGCCAAAACTTCACGACTGTAGGTCGTGACGGGAATAATTGCCGGCTGGGGATCACAGCGAAACTCAGGAAAGTCCGTTTGCTCCCACACCCAGCGAGTGACCCCATACTGCTCAACCGAGGCAAAAAAATCAATGTAGATCCAAGCATCTGCCGCAAGTATTTGCGAAAGCGTGACTCTATCTTTTGGCGGCGGCTGAGGGGTGAGCTCAGGGCGCTGGTGACGACGAAACCACTTCATATAGCGCTATAGTAACATTATGTAGACCTAGTGAATAGTTGCTGCCACCTTATACCCAAACCTTATTTACACCATAAAAAAGGGTGCTGACCTTGCGGCGAGCACCCTTTACACGATAGACCTATTTTTTCAAAAAACCCTCATCAGAGGAGCTACTCAGTGAGTAGTCCCCGGCGTTCCAACTCGCGAATCAGGTTTCCCAGTTCGCGGAGCAGTTCGTCGTTGGACATTTCAGGGTAGCTGTTGCTGCCTTGCGGCGCGGTTGTGGTCGGACTGGACGTTGTCTGGCCCGGCGTACCAGCAGACGTGCAGGGGACGATATCCCCACCGCCTCCATTCTGGTACCAGCGCTGTAGCGACTGGACCGAACAGAAGTGGTACACGTACTCTTCTGGTTGTTGGGCATCAACCACTATCACGGCAGAGGTCGCCCGGTAGTCAGTTCCGGTCAAGGTGATGGCCCAATACAGGCGGCCATCTTTGGACATTGGGCGTGGCTCAACGAGCGTAAACTTGTTGGGTTCACCTGGTTCCCCCCAGATGTAACCGGGGGTAGCAGAACGAGCCGCGGACATGGCGGCCTCGGGACCAACCATGATGTCAGAAACACTGGTAACGTCGAAGACGCGCATCCGGCCGCTATCTACGTCGTTGATCAACAGGAGCTTGAGAGCTTTGTTGTTCGCACCGTAGGCGTCGGCGGTAATGGTCCAGGC
>CAZBTU010000042.1:0-9746 GCA_964494905.1 uncultured Pseudomonadales bacterium
GCTTCTTGTAGCAAACCTTTATGCAGGTGCTCGAGGAATTGGGTTGCAACTAACTTAGGTGAGTAGGCACTTTCTGTTGAAGTTGTAAATGAACTGTTGAATACAATAATGGTGGGATCAGTATCGTGTTTCAACACAATAGAGAGCAAAGGGTGGCCCGTGGTTTCGATAACATCAAAATCAGCGATGTCAGCAACGCCTTTTGGTCGTTCGAAAAATAAACTGTAGAGTTCTTCGTCAGATATTCTGATCGATCGTGGTTGTCCGGTGACAGCATCAGTGCAGGTAATCCTTGCTGTAATTTGGGAATGCCCATTATGGTATGCATGTTTTTTGACTACATCGACCGCAGCGAGCTCCGCGGAAGCAACAATCGGTTCTGAATCTCGATGAACTTTATAGGCGTTCTGGACTTCATCTGGCCAATATCGAGTTTTGCCCCGAATCTCTTCATTTGTTGTAGGCGCCAAGAGCCTGCCGTGTACATTTGCCGGATGAATTAGGAAATTTTTATCGCCAATTCTCAATACACCAATCGGCTTGCCCAGCTGATCTTTAAGTTCTGGTGCTATGGTATTTTCAACAAGGACTGCAGCATTTTCATGCAGAAGAGCACTATCATCTTCGGAGAGTCTCTGTCGGGCAGCATCAACTTCAGTCATGTGTTCCAGGTGTAATATTTTGAGTGGGCATCGCGTTATTTCCACCCACTATAGAAAAAGTATAGCGAATCTTTCAGGTTTTGTGACATGAAGATTCCAGTCCAGTGGGGATACCAGAGAACAAAGCCCATCACAATTAACCCTATCACCAACCAAACTAGGGTCCGGTACCTCTCTTGTAGAACGAGCCACCAACTGAGTATGATTGCCAAGAGTGGAACAGCTGGAGCATAATGGTAAAAGAACATTATCCGGGGTGAAAATTGCCAAGGCAACCACACCGCAAAGTAGCTAAACACCAAAAATCCTGTTGGAGTCAGTGTCGTTGCGCGAAAAGCTCTCAGAACTCCCATGAGGGTGTATTTTTTTTCTTGTGCCTGATGCAGGAACTGCCGAAGTAGGCGCAAACTTGTGGCACCAACTGCAACAAGTCCAATCCAAAAAAGTGGTAGGTTACCAAAAGCATAAATATCAGCGCGAACTTTTTCTTGATACTGCACGTGGTACCACACTGGCTTTAGGTTCAGTGCCCACTGCCATGGTCTTGATTCATATGGATGTTCTGCAACTAAATTTGTTTGATACCAAAAAATATTTTTATGAAGTTCCTTGAAATGAACTAGGTCTTTTCCCTGTAAGTACATTTGGCCGTATGAAGCAACATAAATCAAAACTGGAACTGCAAGCAAGAAAATAAACCGGGAAAGGCACCATGATCGCCATTTCAACTTAGGGCTAATTTTGGCACTCACACTCAGGATTTCAAAAATCCAAACAATGATCAGCGCAAAAAGCCCCGACCATTTTGTTGCTATGGCTATTCCAGCACTTACTCCAGTTGCAAACAGAAATAGAATTGAATCAGTTTTGTTTTGGCCTCGACCCAATTCTTTATTAAACTTGCTGTACATCAGCAGTGTGAGTAGTATGGCAAATGTGACGTGAATGTCGTTCATTGCAATCCGCGATTGAACCAGAAGTAAACCGTCACTTGCCGCAAGGAAAGCAGCGAGCAGTGAGACTCGCTCATCAGCAGTTGCCACCAGAGCTAATCGGGCAGTGAGGAAGATGACCAATGTGCCAAACACAGCCGAACTGATTCGCCACCCAAAAGAGTTTTCTCCAAAAAATCGGATGCCCAGGGCTTGAGTGTACTTGGCTAATGGAGGGTGTAGCCAATCAACCGCGGTGTGTTCTTCTACAGGCGGATTCCACCACTCAAATGCTCGATTATCATTTCGCGCCATGAGCTTTGCAGTCAAGGCATGGTAGACCTCATCAAACATGTATGAATTGGGCACATGGAGCTGCCACACACGGGTGACAAAAGAAAAGGCAATGATGACCAGTAACAGCGGAGCATAGTAGCGACGAAACCACGAAGGAGAGGATGCATTCATAGGAAGTTCACTTAAGTTAAAACGTATAAGACGGTCATGACAACTAAGCCGAAGAGGAAAACGGTGACCAGCAGTGGTTTGTCGTTTAACAAAACCCTTTCCGGTGATTCCCCCTGGTTGCTCTCGTAAACGAGCTGCAGATAGCGCATTACACCGATAATAACGAAGGGAATGGAAAGCATCAAAAGTTTTTGTGAATGGAGTGCTTTGGGCAGAATGGTGTATATGGTCGCGATACGCTCATCTGGTTTACTGACTTCGTTTTGGAAAGCAAAAAGTGCATAACTAAGCCATGTCGAATTAGCAAACATGCCGGTATATTGATCAAGTAATCGTTGGCTGTATCGCTTGAGTATGGTTCTTGTTGAACCAAGCTCTGCATCTTCTCTACCTTTGAGCAACGTACGCTCACTTTGTCTTTTTCCCACTGCTAAGAAAAGTGACGCAGAGAGCACCGTCAATAAAAACCAGACACTCATGTGCAAGTTAACTACAACTGCACCAGCATATATCCGGATCAGAAAACCGGCCGCTATAGCTGAAACATCAAGGATGGGAATATGTTTTAGTTTTTTTGAATACAGAAGCTGGAGTGTTAAGTATCCCACAGCTAGGAGCTTGAAGAACAACGAGAGGGGAATGGAAAGAAGCATCGCAGAACAGAGCAAAAGAACTGATGTAATTTTAGCGGTTGCCAGAGAAAGTTCTCCTGATGGAATTGGCCTTTTTTTCTTGAATGGATGCTTTTGATCAGCTTCTCTATCAATAATGTCATTTACAAAGTAAATACCAGAAGTAAGTAGTGAAAAGACTGCAAACGCATACGTAACCACTACTACGTATGGATAGCTGTCGATCGGATCGTAGAAAAAGAAACCAGAGAATACTAATGCTGCATAGAGTGAGAGATTTTTTATCCACTGACGAGGTCGTGCAGTTTTGATGATGAGATAGGTTGTTTTGCCGAAGCTTTGTGTTGAATTCATGTTCGTTGGTGTTTGGATTGAGAGCGCCTAATTGTTTGATATTTTGCGTAAATTAGAACAAAAGACACGACCAACACTACAGCGACAATTGTAAACAACTTTTGCACAGTATTCAAATACAGTGATAATACACCTAACACTAGACTACAAATCCAGTAAAAAAGAGCTACCTGCTGTTTACTCCAGTGAAAAACGTCGAGTAGCTTGTGGTGCATGTGACCGCGATCCCCCCAAAAAGGTGACTTGCCGGCTTTTAGTCTCCTGGCAATAGTGAAGAGTGCATCGGCAGTAGGTACACCTAAGACCATGAGCGCAGTCGCGACTTTGGCACCGGACAAAATTGCCAGGATGGCCAGAAGGTAACCTGCTAGTGAACCGCCACCATACCCTGGCATAATTTTTTGTGGATACCAATTCCACACCAGCAAGCCTGCGTATGCTCCTGCTGCTCCGAAGGCGAGATAGGCTGTATTAAACTGGGTTGGATCATCAAGAAATTTACTGGAAAGTAAGCCAACGAAAATAAGTGCAATACTGACAAATCCTGGCATTTGGCCGTCAACTCCTTTTGACCAGTTCACAATATTCATGTTCCAAACAATGAAAAAGACTGCAAACAAATCAGCCAAGATCCAAATAGTTCGTGTTTCCCCCAAAAAATCTACGGCTATCTGTGGTTGATTGAGATGAATTACACCTTCTGTGAATGGATTACTAATGTAGGCTATGCCTATGCCAGAGCCTACAACAATCAAGGCAGCCAAGGTACCGATTGCGAGTCGTATTACTGGGTGAATGTCAAACACATCATCGAGAAAACCAGTAACAGTAAGTAACATCATTCCAGCCATAATCGCTACCAGATATGAGTCCCAGTGCAGAAAAAGTGCACTAACAACAAGGACAGTTGAGGCTACAACTAGCCCCCCACCTCTGGGCACAGCGACAGAATGCGTTTTTTTGGCGTGTCTCTGCTCGGGATCATCGAGCCAGCGATTCGCTCTGTACCAATAAATAATCAATGGACTTATGAGTGACGCGAGTATGAAGCTGATAATGAATATCAACATGTTTATAGTGTTATGTAGGTAACTCTCAGCAGTGATACGAGTAGGAACAGTTGGATGGCTAGACTAAACAACAAAAAGACTCGAGCTAATGTCTGGCTCATCTGAGTCAATACGCGAACAATCCACCAATGACTTATGCTGATGAAAAGAGAGATTGAGGGAATGAGGAACAGCCAGAGTTTGGGAACGAGGTGTTCTCTCGGTTGGGCAAGAGTATAGAAAAGTGGAATAACTGGCTGCCCTACTAAGTAATTATAAAAAGCTACGCCAATTGACACTGCAGACGCAGCAAATACTATGACCATGAGTGGTTTGCTGTTGGCTGGCAAATCCTTTGTCAGTGGGTCAAAAAACTGGTTATTACTGGACATTTTGTCTCCAAATGGTGAATGAGTTGAGTTGCCTATACATTCTATAATTTCCTTTGAGAAAGTTTCTAAACTCGGGAAAATTTTCAGTTTCATCGTGCATTACAACTATGAATGGAGGAGGCTCTCTTTCGAGATCAGATAGTGTTTCTGAGTAGGCATTAAAATCTTTGATGTGGAAAGAGACGGTGAATCTTCCAGGTGGGATAGTTTTCGAGAGAGCGTACAACATGGGATTAGTTCCCCAAATAAACAGTCGTTTGCTACCGGCTGAACCGAACAACTGACTTGCTGCGTAGTTGTCGTCCATTAGGGGGTTGAATGACTGCCTATACTGAGCCAGTGATTGTTGATTCGTGATCAGTTGCCACCAGTTTTTATAATATGAGAGCGTTGGGTATGGTCGAACTTCTAGTAATACAACTATAGCGGCCAGAGTTCCTAGGCTCAACACCGTGATTGCAATGGTTCGCATCTTGCTCGCAAGCGTATGTCGATTGAATGTTGAGAGAAAAACCGAGAAGAGATTGCCAGTCAGCAATGCTATGGGTGGTGCAATCTGCAGAAAATAATGTGGATACGGTCGGTTGGAAAGTAGGCTCGCAAAAAGTGCACACCAAAACCAAATCGAGAGAACGATTGTTGTGTGGCTAACCCTTTTTTTTGACAGTAAGAGGATACAGGTAATGAGAGCGAGCAGTAGCGTTTTAACAGGCAAAGAAAAAAATGGTTTGACCCATGCAAATGGAAAGTCGGGCTGCCAGCTTCCGGCGTAACGGAAGTTGTACAGCAAGCCGAAGTCAAGATATGCGTCTCCAGCACCAATAGCGATAAAATATAGTATCGAGATCACAATTGGAATGCTCGTTCCAACACCTATGAGGCCGATGTACGCAAGCCAGGTACGAAGTAGCTGAAAACGATTATTGTGTTGTGCCTGTATTAGAGGCAACACAACCATGCCAGCTAGAGCGAGCCACGCACCGAGATCAAGGATGGCAGGTACTTTGGTCAAAATTCCTAATCCAAAGAGGCATCCAGCTGCGATGAGCAGGCTGCGGTCAGATTTGGATGGGACGACTACGGGATTGTCTTTTGAGACAGCTGACCAGAACTTGGTTTGGAGTATCAAAAACGCGCCGGCAAGTACAAAACCCATCACAAACAGTTCACCGTTTGGTATCGTGCCCTCAAATGGTGGTGTATTAGTGATAACAATGAAAAATAATATTGCTATGGCTTGAGCAAATCTGTTTGTAATCAGCTTGCGAGCCATACCGATAAAGAAGCCAGTGGTAGCCACCATCCATATGAGTGTCAATACTCGGAAGGAAAGCTGATTGCCAGTCTGAGCAAACAGATAAATCAACGGAGTCTTATGGTCAATGATCTCGGCATAGAGGATTTTTCCCTGATTCAGAGCATTGCCGATGGTTAAATAAATACCTTCGTCTCCGTACCAGTATGGCTCGAAGAATGTGGGAATTCTCAGTATCACAACCAAACTCAGAAAAATGGCTACACCTCTATACTGTTCAATCCAGTGATCAAAACGGACAAATTTTTGCCAAAACGTTTGTAATACTGGGTGCGAAGTAGGCATAAATTGAGATTGAAGCGTAATTAGATTTTCTCAGTTACCTTGTACTCGATATACTTGCCGAGCATCAGTCTGGTATGTGCATCAATGCCTGGAAGTGCTGAAAAGAAGAAGCCGAGGATTGGGAATAGAAAGAACTCAAGTGGCTGAACAATATATGAGAATGGGTTGCGTCGGTTCGGGCGGGGAGGCCTGTTAAGAGCATCGATAACAAAAATGACAACCAAGGCAACGAGTGAGAGTGTTAAAAGTGTTGAAGTAACTTGTGGCAGTGTTTTTCCTAGAATTGTGCGATTGAATGACTCATTGAGGAGTGGAGGGAGAAAAGCTGAAATAGTCACAGCAAACCAGTTGACTGGCCAGAGAAAATGATCCTCCATTGTTTTGAGCACTCGAACGCTTTTATCCCAAAATGGGGCATCCTTCGCCATCAAATAATGCTTAATAATGTAGGCATCGTCGCTCACCCCCCAGGCCCAACGCTTCAGTTGTTCATATTGATTGAATAAGGTTTGCCACCAGCCATTTGACTCAGCAGCATCAGCATAAATTGGCAGAAAAATGGGATGAACCTCAAAGTCGCCTTTCTTGGCAAAGTATGACTTAAAGAACAACCGGTAATCTTCGGGAATGACGTCTGTATCCCAGTACCCGATTTCATGAATGTGTTTGAGCGTAGTGGTATAGGTGGAAAAGTTGATCAGTCGGTCTCGTCTCATCAACATGTGCATCTGAATGACAGAAAACATGGATGCTAGCACTCGAACGGGAGCAGGCACGCGCCAGATGTTGTTGTAAAACACGACTGAACCCTGCCAAATCACATTGAAAGGTTTAGGGGTGCTCAAAAACTCTTGCGTAACAGTGGCAAAGTAGCTAGGGTGAAAAAGTGCATCAGCATCTTCACTGCTAATGGTTATTGATTCGATAGAAATCTTTTGTTCATCGACCAAGTATTGCTTGGCTTGTTTAGCTCCCCACGCTGTGTTCGAAGACTTACCCTTAACTTCACCGGAGATATCGGGATGATAGGTAGTCCAGAGATTTCCGAATTTTTTGTGAAATTTACGCTTTAACACTTCTGCTTTTTCCCTAGCAGCAGCACCCTCTCTATCTTCGAATGACAACATGATATGAATGTTTTTGGTAGGAAATGTTTGTCTAGACAGGGCTTCGAGTGTGCGTTCAAGCGTAGTGAGCGGCTCTTTATAGGTAGGAATGACAATGCAGTGGTGAATTGTTTGCCACTTGTCGGGGTAGTTTTTTTTCAGATCACCAACCCAATCAAATCTAATCGAGGCTTGGATTTTTAGATGTGCGATCACAGCCAATACAGAGAGAGTCAGCGATCGGTACAGCCAATATACAGCGAAAGCAATAACATAGTATGCAACAACATTGGGGATGACCAGTGAGCCCCAAAATGGGAATAGTATCAATGACCAAGAGAAAAAGCCAGGAAAAATCTCAAGAAACCGCTGGGTTTTGACAGGGTATCTTTGTAGGTAATATCGGATAGTGTTGCCAACAGACATCAGGGTTATTGTAGTTCGCTTACTTCGCCTTGTGAAGTATATGCTCAAACTGAGGAAAAACTCTCATGGTATTTTCCAACAGTTGTTGCTTTGAAAAACCAAGCTCTTCATCAAGATAACGAGCGGTTTCACTAATCATCCAAGGTTCACAGGATTTTCCTCGATAGGCTTGGGGGGCCAAGTATGGAGCGTCAGTTTCGATTAAAAGTCGATCAGATGGTACTGATTGGCTGATGTCTCTGATTAACTGCGCGGATTTGTAGGTCACGTTTCCGGCTAGCCCTACATATCCCCCTAACTCCACAGCTTTACGAACATACTCTATGGAACCCGAGACGCAGTGCAGTATGAATGGTTGGGCGAACGAAGCATGTGCCTCAAGTAACTCGATCATCTTGGTGTGCGCTTCGGTTGAGTCTGGTTTGTCTCGAACGTGGAGAATCAGAGGCAGCTCAAACTCTGCTGCCATGCTGATCTGTAGTACACAACTTGCTTGCTGAACTGCAAGGATTTGGTCTCGGGCTTCGTTTGCTTCAGGCAGTCGGTAGTAATCAAGGCCAATCTCACCTATAGCGGCGACAGGTTCGCTGGTGCAAAGTGCGGTTATGTGTTGGCGGATGGAATCTAGTTGTTGCTCAAGTTGAGGCTGAGAGTACTGTTCATCAGTTGTGATAAGTTCTGAACAGTGGTTGGGATGGAAGCCAACTGCGGCCAATAATCTGCTGTCGGTTTTTGCCATCGAGACGGCTAAAGAGCTGGTATCTGCATCAACGCCAACTATCATAGAACCAATCACGCCAGATTCGGTAGCTTTACGCCAATGCTCCTTCCAGCTTTCTGGTTGTTGATCGTTCCATATCGGGGCAAGGTTGTAGTGGCAATGGGTGTCAATAATCATGTAATTCGAGGAAATAAGGGTAAAAGTGGTTGGAGGGCATTGTCTGTGAAGTGCTCCAAAACAATAGCACTACTCTCGGGTAGCACGGGTCGGATAAGGACTGTGAGCTCAATGAGCTGAGTAAGCGCCACCCTCAGTATATCCTGTCTCTCGCTCGGAGCCAGTAACCAGGGTTTTGTTTCGCTGAGGTAACCGTCAAGTATTGAGATTTTTTGTTTCCATTGTTCTATGCCTTCTCTTATGTGGCCAGCATAGAAGTAATCCGATGAGTTTGACTGAGCGAGGTTGATGATGGTTGCAGATTCAGTTTGGTCGAACTCGCTTGTTGACCAAAGTTTTGCGATTCGAGAGGTTAGGTTGCCAAAGCCGTTTGCCAAATCAGCTACGTATGTGATAGCGAATTTTTCCTTTGTTACATCCATATCGTTGCCGATTGGACCGAGTTGCATTAAAAGGTATCGGGTTGCATCACTGCCAAACTGCTGAACGAGTTCTGTTGGTGCAATTACGTTTCCCAGTGACTTGCTCATTTTTTGCCCACCGACACTTATGAAACCATTGATGAGAATTTGTTGGCTGTTGGGTAAACCAGCTGACAGCAACATGCCTTGCCACATTGCAGCTTGTTGCCTGAGGTTGTCTTTCCCCGCGATTTGAGTTCCTGGCCAAAAACGAGTGAAGTTTTCTTCGTTCTCAGGCCAACCGAGTGTAGATATATAGTTGATCAACGCGTCGAACCAGACGTACATCACATGGTCGGGGTCATTGGGGACTGGCACACCCCAAGGCATCTTGACCTTAAGTCTTGAAATACTGAAGTCTTGTAAGCCACCTTGTACAAATGCAACAATCTCACTTAATTTGCTATCGGGTCGAACGAACTCTGGAGTTGTTTTATAGAGCGCGAGTAAGTCATCCTGATACTTAGAAAAGCGAAAGAAGTAGTTTTCTTCTTCTCTGGTTTCAAGTTCACGATTGGGATGAAGTGGGCAGCGTCCATCAATCAGCTCAGAGGCTTGCTTCTCCAATTCGCACCCGATACAGTACTGAATGCTGTACAACTTTTTGTAAATGTCACCCTTATCCCAGCAGCGAAGCCAGAATGTTTGCGCAGCTTGCATATGCGCAGGGTCTGTTGTCCTGATGAAGTTGGTATACGAGAGGTTGAGAAGCGTTTTTAGTTCTGCGAAGCTTGCAGCATACTCATCACAGTATTCTTGGGGTGTT
>CAZBTU010000043.1:0-9697 GCA_964494905.1 uncultured Pseudomonadales bacterium
ATAAGGAGTCCGATGGCAAAAACCTATGATCCAATTACAGCTGAGCCCAAGTGGCAGCAGGCTTGGGAAGAGCAAGGCCTATTTCAGCAGTCTGAAACTCAGGAAGTTACTAATCCCGAGGATGCTGTGTACTTGTTGTTCGCTTTTGCGTACCCATCAGGTCATGGATTGCATGTCGGTCATGTCGAGAGCAAGACAGCACTCGACATTTTAGCTCGCTATCACAGGATGCATGGGAAGCAGGTGTTTTTCCCTGTGGGTTGGGATGCTTTTGGTTTGCCTGCAGAAAACTACGCGATCAAAACTGGCACTCCTCCTGCCAAGACTACAGTTGATGCTATCAATACTTTTCGTCGCCAGATCAAGCGCATTGGCATCTCTTATGACTGGGCAAATGAAATTGCGACCAGTCATCCAGAGTACTATCGCTGGACACAGTGGATATTCTTGCAGTTGTATAAAAAGGGCCTAGCATATCGAGCAGGGGGTATGGTGAACTGGTGCCCATCTTGTCAGACTGTGTTGGCCAACGAACAAGTGGTCAACGGTGAGTGTGAACGTTGTGGTACTCAAGTAGTGCAGAAGGAACTGGAACAGTGGTACTTCAAGATTTCTGAGTATCGTGATGAGCTAATTTCTGGCTTAGATCAGGTTGATTGGCCGGCGGCCACCAAGCAGCAGCAGTTGAACTGGATTGGGAAAGCAAAAGGGTTGAGTATAGGATTTACTCATGAAGCTACTGGCCAAGTGATGCCAGTTTGGACTAAGTTCTGGGAAACGGTATTTGGCGTCACTTTTGTGGTTATTTCACCAGAGAAGTTTGCCGAGTGGGAGTTAATAACACAAGTTCCTTCTGAGTACAAAAAATCAGTGGGGGAGTACATCGAAGCGGCTTCGCACAAGACAGAAGAGGAACGTCAAATTGGTGCTAAGGATAAGACTGGTGTTGATACTGGGATAGTACTAACAAATCCTGCGAATGGCGAGCAAGTCCCGCTTTGGATCGCAGACTACGTTCTAGCAGGTGTCGGTACTGGGGTTGTGATGGGAGTGCCTGCACATGACGAGAGGGACTTTGATTTTGCCAAGAAGTTCAGTTTGCCAATTCGCCAGGTGGTTGCATATGCTGATGAGGCATTGAACAAAGCTGTATCAGCCGGAGAAGAGTCTTTTGAGGGGGAGGGTTCTCTGGTAAACTCTGGAGAGTTTGACGGCATGCAAGCCTGGGGTGAGGGTAAAGAAAAGATGGCTGACTGGATGTGTGATCAGAAGTTTGCTGGCTGGGAAACTACCTACAAACTCCGTGACTGGCTGATCAGCCGCCAGCGCTATTGGGGTGCACCGATTCCAGTTGTATATGATCCTGAAGGCAAGGCGCATCCGGTCAAGGAAGAACACTTGCCTTGGTTGCTTCCTACAGACGTAGACTTCAAGCCAACGGGCGAGTCGCCACTGCGCTCATCCAAAGAGTTCATCGAGCGAACCGAGAAACTGTACGGCAAAGGTTGGAGACCAGAGTTTGACACCATGGACACATTCGTGGATTCCAGCTGGTACTTCCTGCGCTATGTTGATTCTCGCAATCCAGATATGTTGGCCAGACCGGAGCAGCTCAAGAAATGGCTGCCAGTCGATCTGTACATGATTGGTCCCGAGCACATTGTGTTGCACTTGCTGTACGCTCGATTTTTCACCAAGTTCTTGCGTGACGAGGGCTTACTGGACTTTGATGAGCCATTTATGAAGATGCGGCACCAGGGCATGATCCTGGGTCCTGATGGTCGTAAGATGAGCAAGAGCAAGGGTAACGTTATTAACCCAGATGAAGTGATTGAGAAGTTTGGAGCTGATACTCTGCGAGTTTATGAAATGTTTATGGGCCCACTGGAAGCAGACAAGCCTTGGGATGTTCGTGCAGTTATAGGTGTCTACAAGTTTTTGCAACGGCTCCATCGGCTTATAACTATAAAACAGGAAGAAAAACAGGAGTCACAAGAGACAGAGGCTGGTTTACAGCGAAAACTCCACCAGACAATTAAGAAGGTAACTAATGATGTACCCAAACTCAAGTTCAATACTGCTATCGCTAGCCTTATGGAACTGGTAAATGCCTGGGAGAGTTCTCAAAAATCCCAGCAATCATCAGTGATGAGCGACTCGGATCGCATGAGTGTGGTGGCATTGATTGCACCGTTTGCTCCCTATCTTGCAGAGGAGATATACCACCTCGTAACAGAGATAGCTGACAAGCAAACAATACATCTTCAGTCTTGGCCAGTATTTGATCCAGACCTCGCTCTGGAGGAAATGGTAACAATTGGCATCCAGGTTAATGGGAAGCTCAGGGCTACTCTAGATGTCGCAGCTGAAGAGGCAGAGGACTCAACACAACAAGAGGCGCTGCTGGCAAAGGCTCGAGCACTTCCAGGAGTTGCGAAATATTTAACTAATGTGGTTGAAAGAAAATTGATTTATGTTCCGGGGAAGATTATCAATTTTGTTGTAGCTCCCTGAGAGCTTTACCACTCGCGCTACGCTTCGTGTCAGAAGCTGGTTGTATAACAATGCTCAATGTACAACCAATCAGGCATCATTTTCTTCTTTCAAGCAACCTGGAAATGGTTCGCAGCGCGGCCGTGGAGTAGGTACTTTGCCTGGACATTGACTGGGTTGGGATTGGCAATTGGTTGTTTTGGCATCTACTCAGCTTGGAAAGCAGGAGAGACCGTGGCGGTTGAGACCAATTCCTCTCCTGTCTGTTTTTCACCACAACCAGTCAGTTCGCTCATCGTTGATGTCTCTGGTGCAGTCCAGAACCCTGGTGTCTATACACTTCCGCAGGAAAGCACAGTATCTGATGCAGTTACTCAGGCTGGAGGTTTCAGCAGCGAGGTTGACAAAATCAAGCTAGCCCAAGAAATTAACTTGGCACAACCTGTAAAACATCAGGGCAAGGTATTTATTCCTTTCTATACTGATCAGAGCAAACAGGATCTATTGCAGCCATCTCAAGCTATGCAGAATGGAAACCAACTTGTGGTCTCGGTTAACACAGCCAGTGAATCAGAACTACAAGAAATTCCTGGAATAGGTGCAAAGCGTTCCCAAGACATCATCAACAACAGACCATACGTTGAGCTTAGTGAGTTAATGACAAAAGCAGGGCTCACACGCACGTTGTATGAGCAGATAGAGCAACTTGTTAGGTTATAGGTTCCACTTATTATCAACTGATGTGGGCACGTGTTCAGTCGCAAAGTGCAAAATAAAGTGTCAGAGACACGCAAAGCATTAAAAATGCTATAAGCATATGCAAAAAACATCACTTCATCGACATGCTAATAATTTAATTATGAGATTAGTTGCATATTCTTTTATACTTTTATTTATATATATATTGTCACTTAATTTGCAAAAAATATTAATTAACCGAATAAAAAATGAAATTCTTCAAGTGATGGCAGTTAAGACTGTGCACGTTAGGAGCGAACAGTCACTCTTTGGTACGAGACCCATCTCTTTCTTTGTGGAGGAGGATGCACTCTTGTCATATCTGGAAGCTAGCACTGGGAGGGGGGTGGAGACTGGTGAGCTAACACCTCAAAATAGCCCATTTGGCAAAGCACAAATGCTGACTGCTAATAATAAAAAATTACAAAAAAAACTGATCTATTCAGTCAAACAGCTCATTTTTCTATATTCCGATGGGTGGCAGCAACTTGTAGGTTGGTTGAGCTATATGCTGCGCATTTGCAAAGCCTGGGTCGCCTTTAGATTTGCCTCAATTGTTGATGAACCATATCAAACTATTCTATGGCAGTTGGTCTTTGGAGCAGGGGGGTATGTCTCTCCTAGTCTTGAGTACTCAATAAAAACTATGGGGATACAGCATATTTTTTCTGTCTCGGGAGCGAACTTTGCAATACTGGCAGCTGGTTTGGAACTACTGTGTTATCGCATGTCACGAATTGTGCGACTGCTGTTTCTCTCTTTTCTATTAGGGTTTTATTCGTTAATGATTGGTGCAGAGTACCCGGTGATTCGAGCATGCTGTATGTATTTGTATGCAGCCTTCGGCAAGTTGATTTTTCAAGTTCAGGTTACGCCACTCTTTGGTTTGCTGGTTTGGGTGGGTACAGTACTTACTGTATTCCCAGAGGCTCTATCGAGCCTTTCGTTTCAGTTAACCGTGAGTGCCACCTTGGGAATATGCCTGTTTTACAAGGTTTTATCCGGAAGAGTGGGCATTTTTTTAAAAAAATCTAGTTTGATTTCCCTATTTACAGAGCAAATACTGATTGGTTTATCAGTCTTTCTGCTCATTAGTCCAGTCTTGGTTATTCACTTTGGTGAACTTTCACTCGCTAGTGTTGTATATACAGCACTTTTGTTTTGGCTATTTGAAGCGGCCTCTCTCCTCGGGTATTTGCTGTTTGCCTATAGTATTGTGAGTATTTTGTTCATTTATGTTCCGGTATTACAGTATTTAGATGTGGTTTTAGCCTACTTGCCGACGATGGTTTTAGCACCACTCCTGAAGATACTGGAATACTCAGTCTATCTTCCTGGTCTGACTATAAATATTGCTGAACGAAGATTCTTATTTGCTTTCTGCTGGCTCGGCATAGTTTCCACATGGTATTTCCTTTCTAGAAGGCAAGTCAAGAAAAGGGTAGAGCTAAGAGTAGCAATGGTTTCATGAAGTACCTTAATTTTGTAGCCGGCATAACATTATTACTTATTACTAGCGTGGTTGTAGGAGTATTACTCGAGTGGCCCGATACTTACATCACCCTCACAGTCTGTGATGTGGGCCAGGGAGACGCCATTCTTATTACGTCTTTCTATACACAAATATTGGTTGATGGTGGCAAGAATGCGGCCGTTCTCGAGTGTTTGGCCGAGCATATGCCTTTTTGGGATAAAAAAATCGAGCTGATTGTTGCTACACATCCTGACGCTGATCATATTGGCGGATTGATTGAGGTGCTCAAACGATATCAAGCACATCAAATATGGGAGAATGGCCTTACACTGGGCAAGGAGACCTCAATTGCAGCCGATTTTATGGCCCTAGCGAGCTTTCAGGCTGAGCTTGGGGCTGAGGTGCAGGCTGTCACCTCTGGAGCAACGGTTTACGCTGATAACGGCAAAATTATAGGAACGGTATTAGCTCCCTCGAGTAATCATCAATCAATTGTAGTTCCGAATAAAGACCAAACCGAAATATCGTTATTGGATAAATCTAGTGTTGAATCCGCAAGTTCGACAAACACAAATGAACGATCTATAGTGCTTTATTTCAATTTAGATGGTGTCAAAATGCTCTTGATGGGAGATTTAGAGGCTGAGGGTGAGTTAGCACTACTACACTCGAGCTTGATATCTGATGTACATGTCTTAAAAGCTGGGCACCATGGCGCAAAAACAAGTACAACAAGTGAATTTTTGCACAAATCTAAACCCGAAATTGCGCTCATCAGTAGTGGTAAAAACAACTCATATGGACACCCAGATCCAGAGGTAGTTAGCAGACTGAGGGCAAGTGGGGCAGAGATTTTCAGAACGGATCAGCATGGTAGCATCACATTTTTGATACGTGATCAGGTACTTGGAGTTCAATACCTTGATAAGTATCGAGAATTTGCGCTCTAACTACTCCGCCTCGGGCGTATTTTATTGTTAAAAATCCTTGTACAAGACTTTTTCATAATTAAAACATTATTGCAAGTGGCAAAATTGGTTTGCAGAAGTTTTGCTTGAGTAAATTCCAAAGCAAAAATGAACTTTTTACGACCCGTCTTTTTTCCTTGTCTGTTGGCATCAGTACTCGCTCTGTTCTTTTAAGGCAAATGTTCAACCTAGCGAGCTCAAAATTTTGACATATAAATAATAATTATTTAAATGCTTATATTTTGCCTAGATTTGGTAACGCGAATATAATCCAAACTAACTAATTAAAAATAAACAAATAGAGTACATAAAAATAGCCATATTTTTTGAAAAAATACCATGATAGAGTAAAAATTATATGCACAATTTGTACTCAGATTGTTTCGCATTTTATTCGCAATATCAGAGTTATATGTGGTAGTTGCTCATTTCGCTACCTATGAGGTATACTCGAAAGAAGAAAATGCGTCAGACCAAGTTCGCGCCTTGGGAATCTCTCTGTGAACGTTCGATGAGAGATACGTGAGCTGCACTAAATAGCAGCCGGTTGTTCCGTCACAGCAGCGCCACTCGGCTATTGAGAGCAATGAGGGCATAAGGTGATTACAGTGATGTGATCATGAACGAGGGTGGTATCGCCCCGCTTTGCCGGGACCCCTTTATCTTCTAGAATTTCTAGGAGGAGGGGTTTTTTTTGTGTCTTAGCTGGTATATGAGTTGGCTTCAACTCGGACTACAATTCTAAGAGATCTAGAGAAAGAGCTGTATGAAAAATGTTAACTCTGTCACCCAAGCTTCTGTCGAGGGTAAGAAGATACCCAACGCGACTGAAACGATCGAGAACTTGGTCAAAAACTGTTTAAAAAAACTAAACTTGCCAGAAGAATTGCCCGTTGCGTTAGAAACACCAGCGGACTCATCTCATGGAGATTATGCAACAACTATTCCACTCCGATTGTTTAGTCAATTCGAAGATGTCCGATCCTTGTACAAAAACCCACGTGAGCTTGCCAGCGTTATAGTGAACGAGTTGCAACAAACTCAGCACTTTGTTTTCGACACATGTTCAGTGGCGGGACCCGGTTTCATTAATTTTTGTCTTTCTGAGCAATTCTTGTTGGCCGAAATAGGTAGGATGGTTCAGAACCAGTTCCAAGTACCTCCCGGAAAAAACAAGGGCAAAAAGGTGGTCGTTGAGTACTCGTCTCCGAACATTGCCAAGCCGTTTACTATTGGGCACTTGCGTTCAACGATCATTGGTGATGCGGTCGCCAACCTCCTAGAGGCCGTCGGGCATACGGTCTATCGCGATAATCATTTGGGGGACTGGGGTACGCAGTTTGGGAAGCAGATCTATGCGATCAAAACCTGGGGTGATGAAGATAAAATTGAGCAGTCAGAGAATCCAGTCAAAGAACTGGTCGAGTTATATATTAGGTTTCATGCTGAGGCAGATGAAAACCCAGAAATCGAAGAAGAGGGCAGGGCATGGTTCAAAAAGCTGGAAATGGGTGATTCAGAGGCACGCAGGCTTTGGGGAAAGTGCATCGAATGGTCTTGGAAGGAGTTTGAGCAGATTTACGAAAGACTTGATGTTCACTTTACGGAAAATGGCGGCAGGGGGTATGGGGAGTCGTTTTTCGAAGATGGCATTGCAGGGGTTTTAACTGAGCTCAAGTCGAAACAAATGGTCAAAGAAAGTGATCAAGCTTTGCTTATTTTCTTTCCCGAGGATAAATACCCACCACTGATGGTTATGAAAAAGGATGGTGCAACTTTGTATTCAACTCGAGATTTGGCAACAGACAGATTCAGACTCGAAAAGTATGGCAAAGATATCATCGTGATTAATGAAGTGGGAATTGAACAGTCACTGTATTTCAAGCAATTGTATGCGGCAGAACAGCTGTTGGGTTGGTACCAGCCTGAGCAGCGGGTTCATGTTGCTCATGGTCACTATCGTTTTAAAGATAAAAAAATGTCAACTCGGAAGGGCAATGTTATCTGGTTAGAGGAAGTGTTGCAATCTGCTTTTGAGAGGGTTAAGACTACTGCTCAGAAAAGAATTTCCGATGAAAACATTTGGAAAATAGCCATCGGTGCTCTCAAGTGGAATGACCTCAAAAGAAGCGCGCAACTAGATGTTACGTTTGATTGGGATGAGTTACTGCAACTCCAAGGAAACTCTGGTCCATATCTCCAGTATTCATTTGTGCGCTGCCGAGGTGTGCTGAGAAAAATTTTAGCCGACATTCCTGATTCTCAGGTCGATTTGTCTCGCTATATTTCGATCTATAGCGATATGTATAAAGATATTAATATTGCTATTGATTGGGAAGTGAGTGCGGAAGAGAAAGATCTTTTAATACACCTATATAGATATTTTGATGCAATTAACCAAGCTGCTGAGAACTTTGCCCCTCACCACCTCAGTTTGTATCTATACAAGCTGGCTCAATCATTCAATACGTTGTATGCTCGTCACCCCATTGCAGTGGGGTATAATCAGGAGTCACCGTCAGCTGTCCAACAAGCACGAGTACTCATGACCTTAGCAACGAGCATGGTGCTCAAGGATGGTTTGGCCCTGCTTGGAATAGCTGTCGTTGATACAATGTAATGAAATAAAACAAAGGAGGAATGTATGTCAGAAAGCACAAGTCGCACTGCTGTTTTAGTCAAACCAGACGGTTTGCAGCGTGGTCTTATCGGCGAGATTATTAGTCGTTTTGAGCGCAAGGGTTTGAAGCTGGTTGGACTGAAGATGCTCTCAATGTCAGATGAACAGTTGAGTGAGTGGTACGCAGAACACAAAGATAAAAGTTTTTTTGGTGACTTGAAGTCATTCATGGCTTCGTTGCCAATTGTAGCTATGGTTTGGGAAGGCATTGATGCAGTCCCAGTAGTCCGCAAACTTGTTGGAACTACCCTAGGGCGTGACGCTGAAGCCGGCTCCATCCGCGGTGACTTTGGTATGAGCCAACAGTTTAACTTAATTCATGCTTCTGCCAATGGTGATGATGCCGAGCGGGAGATCAAAATTGTGTTCGGTGACGATGAGTTGTTCCAATACTCTGGTGCTCGAGACTGCGTGATCTATGCAGACTATGAGTTGAAAAAATTGGGGTAAGTACTGAATTGAAAAACAGAAACCGCATCGAGAGGTGCGGTTTTTTTATTCAATTAATTGGTTGCGAATGTAATGCATGAAATTGATGACTGAACAAGATTGGACAATATCACCAAATTATCTTTACCCCAGGGTATTTTGCTAATCTTCGGTCTTTGCTAATTAATGGAATATTGAGTTGTATGGCAGTTGCGACAAGCATGCGATCAACAGGATCATTATGCGCAATACCACTGGGTTTTGAAAGCAAGACTGATCGTAACAAAACCTGGTGATCAAGCTTAGTTAGTTGTATCATCGGCAGATTGACAATCTTATTAACCCAAGTCTGAACATCAATCGTAAGTTCGAGTCTTTTTTTCTCGACCAACATGGCTATTTCCCAGATACTGATAGGAGAAATATATATAGAGGTGGTTTCCGCAGCAGCATTAATTTTCGCGAGTGCAGTTCTGGATAGTTTTTTCCTGTCAGAAATCCACCAAATCAAAGTATGGGTATCGAGTAGTATCACTGCAAAATCTCCCAGTCCTCGACTCCAACAGGGTCAAGGGGTTTGCGAAATGCGACGACAGCCTGACCTAACTCTTGGAGCGCTACTTCTGTATTTTTCTGGTAAGGCAAAATTTCTGCTACGGGCACTTTATTGTGAGTGATGATTATTGCCTCTTGTTGCATTTCAACTTGGCGCAAGTACTCCAGTGCTTTTGGTTTAAATTGGGACTTTGAGATGTGAGTGGACATAGTTTTTGCTAATTAATGACCATAGTCATATTACCATGGTCACAATATAAAATCAAAAATAAAAAATCGATGGTGTCACCACTGGGATTCGAACCCAGATCAAAGGTTCCGGAAACCTTCATTCTATCCATTGAACTATGGTGACAAAGC
>CAZBTU010000044.1:0-4727 GCA_964494905.1 uncultured Pseudomonadales bacterium
GATGACATTATCGCCCTCATGTTTTTCGACTGGTAAGCTTTCGCCTGTGATCATGGATTCGTCCAGTGCTGAAGAACCTTTATTGATTTGACCGTCAACCGGAACTTTCTCGCCAGGTCGGACCAGCACGATATCACCATTGATCACTTCATCGACTGAGATATCTTGAGTGATGCCGCTACGAATGACTCTGGCAGTTTTTGCCTGCAGTCCCATCAGTTTTTTGATGGCTTCAGATGTTTGCCCTTTTGCTTTGGCTTCCAACCACTTGCCTAAGATGACAAAAGTGATTAAGAACGCGGCTGTTTCAAAGTAAAGTTCGGGAATCTTTGCTCCGTTTAAACCAATCAAAGAGTTGTTGGCCAAGTAGTAGATAATAAAGTTTGCCAAACTGTAGAAGTACGCTACCGAGGTGCCAATAGCAATCAAACTATCCATATTAAACGTCTTCATCCGCAAAGCTGACCACATTCCCTTATAGAAACTGGCACCTATGATCAATTGAATCGGCGTAGTCAAAATTAAAGAAACAATTCCCACGTATGGGAAAAATGTCGCTGCTCCTGGAACCCATTTAAAGAAGTCCATCAACATGAAATAAAGCATTGGGATGCTTAACACAAAACTTGCCATGAACTTAGTGAATAAATGTTTAATGTGATTTTTTCTTTTTTCTGCTTCTGCCCCATCATCCTTGTCTGTGACAAAGGTAGCTCCATAACCTGTTTTCTCAACAGCCTTCAATAAAGATTCTTTAGGTGATTGTGTCTCGTCAAATACCACTGAGGCTTTCTCTGCCGCAAAGTTAACGTTGGCTTCTTTGACGCCAGGGACTTTCTTGAGTGAGCGTTCAATCAATCCTGCACAGGAAGAACAATGCATACCAGAAAGTGAGAGCTGAACTCGTTGGGAACCAGTTTTGGCTAGTGACTGAGCAATTATGGGTTTTACAACTTCGGCTTTTACAGCAGGGACAGATTTAAGTTCTTTCTTTTCTATTTTTGGTTGTTCAAGTTGTTCTACCGCCGGTTGGGGATTAAATGTATTTCCCATGGTTTTCATAAATTTTTGAATGTACTCAATTGATTCCTCTTCTTTGCCGTCAGGAATAATGAACTCAGTGTTTTTGGAACTATTCATTGAACCGTCAATTTGCAGGATGCCGTCTTCATTTCCAGTCAAGTTCCCCTCAGCTACAAATCTTGAGCTGTACACAACTTTAATCGGATTAAAAATGCTACCAGAGGGATTATCCTTGGTGACCAGAATTTCTTTGAAAGCTTTTGATTTTTTGGTTGGTTTGACTGCTTCCAGAGTTGCTGAGTAACCAGCATTCTTAATTGCTGCAATCACATCATCTTGACTAGAAAGGGATTCATCTAAGTTCAAGCTCCCTTCGCCAGTTGAGTAGTCAACTGTGACATCACTCACGCCTGCTAATTCTCCTAGTTCCTCCTTAACCAGAATCTCACATGACTGGCAGTGCATGCCTTCAGCTTTAAATTTGTATGTATTCATAGTGTTCCTTAATTGACTTGATAGTCTGTTCCTTCTAATGCTTTGATGACTTCTTCTTTTGTAATGTTTCGATTACTATCAATGGTGAGGTCGCCTGTTTCTACATTTGTGGTGGCTTCAGTAACACCCTCAATTTTCTTGATTCTCTTTTCAGAGATTTTTTTACAACTTTCACAATGCAAGCCTGAGAGTTGAAAGGTGGTGATAATGTCTGACATATAGATCCTTTACTTATTTATGATTACTTAATTAACGACGTTAAAACTCCCTGAATACATCCCCATACTGCAACTGAATGCAATCTTCCCTGTTTCGGTGGGAGTAAACTCGATAATGTTTTCGCCCTCTTTTAGAGCCTGGCGAATATTTAATTTCTTGGAAACAAGACTGCTCGCACAGGTATAAGGATCAGTGGAGGTCACAATCCATTTGACTTTGACCCCTTTTTTGATAGTAAATGAGTTTGGAGAGTAGCCTCGAGCACTTTGGGTCATACGAACCACTTGCACCCCAGCATTTTGTTGCACATTTGGTTCATTCAGCGTTTTTCCTTGGACACCTGTGGAGATTCCAAGCACGCTGCCATCAAATCCAGTTAAACGCAAACCGTTAGAAATATTAAAGAAAGCAAGGGCTAGCACCACCAAACCGGCAAATTTAAAAAAGTACTTTGATTGTGATCCCTTAATAACAGAAGTCAGGCCTCCAATGCCAAGCAAGCCAGGTGCAGTACCGAGAGCGAAGACACCCATTGTCAAAGCTCCTGAGAGAGGGCTGCCTGTACTCATCGCAAAAAGCTGCATAGCCTGAGTAAAACCACAGGGGAGAAAGAACGTTAATCCGCCTAAAATCATGGAATTCTTATGGCTATATTCAGCTTGTTTGTGAGTATCAATTCCTAAGAAGCGGCTAATGCCTTTAGGTAAAGTAAACTGCCATCCACTCAAACGGGGAAAGACGTCAGTCAACTGCGCTCCAATGATTAACATACTCAAACCCACCAGAATGGTTAGTAACCCTGTCACGGTTAAAGAAAGTTGAAGAATTGACCCAACCCAACCAATAAGTCCTCCCAAAATAAAGAAGGAAATTACTCTGCCAATATTAAAGAAAACGTGTGGAGTAAACTTTTCTAGAGGGCTTGCCAATGGTCGTTGTTTTGCAAAGCGCGCCGAAGCACCTAAAACCAACCCACCAACAAGTGCCATACAAGTAGAAATACCTGCAGTTAATCCTACTAAAAAGACCACTGGAAGACTCGAATAGTTATTAGAAGCAATGCTACCCAAGTTGAAAACACCTAACCACCGACCAATGAAATAGAAGCTGACTAAAATCATGGCCACCATCGAAAGTTGATTCCAATCTTCCTTGCGAGTAGAAATAAATGGTGCTTTTTTACTTTCGCCCAATGAATAACCAGCTTCTTCAACTACAGATTGAATACTATTTAGATCGAGCTGTCCTTTATAACTAATTTCAGCTATTCCTTTAGCGTGACTTACATTAACTCCCTGAACCCCTTGAATATCTTTAATCCCATCTTCCAAAAGAAGCTCACAGGAGCGACAGTGCATACCTTGAATGTGGACAGTTTGCTTTTTCATAAAGGTGCTCCAAATTTCTTAATACTTGTGAATCTTACTTGTGGGCAGATGAAGCGAAGATGAAGACTTTTTAAGTGTCATTGTGATTTACTAAAAACTTTCATAATCTCCTCAGTTGCTTGGGGAGTTCTCCCATGTAAAGAGGTTAGTAGTTAATATGAAGATAATACGTTGAAAATCCTCCTTCATGATCAACCCGGACATACCTTAAATTACCTCCTCTGCACTTTACAGACCCTTGATAAAGGATGCCTCCTTTGACGGCTTTCACTGACCAATCGCCAGCTGATTTACTTTTCATATCAATTCCTGTGTGAGGCTGTCCTCCGTAGAAACCAGATCGAGCAAAACTGGTCATACCATAGCCCTGCAGAATCTGAGCTGGATTATTGACTGGCCAGTCAAGATCTCCTGAAAAAGAGAAATCGTCGTCGTACCAAGTAACGGAAGTTTGTTTAAGATAAGTAGCTGGATTTACCTTGACTCCATTTTTTACTGTTTCAAAATGAACATGTCCTCCAGTTGAGCAGGTAGAAGCGCCTGGGATGATGGTGGCTATAGGATCGCCAGCGCGAACCTCTTTAACTTTAGTATCATTCCCCTTAGAAGCGATGACTGTCTGAATAGCTGCGTACTCTGCCATTGCCTGGTCCAGTTGTTTTTTATACTCTTTCTCATCGTTTTTACTTATTTCAAGAATTTTTAACTTGTCTCTTTGTTGACTTTTTAACGAATCCTGCTGAACTTGCATGGTTGTTTTTAACTTTTCAATTTCTGCCTGTTTTGATTCTTTTTCTTTTTTCTGTTGTTCAGACATTTGCTTATTCATTTCGGTTTTGACCATTAAATCCTGTATGCTATCTCTGATCCGAGAATTGTATTCATGAATTCTGGTTAGATCTGAAAAAGATGAAGAACTGATCAGTGAAACTAAAGGAGAAAAATAGCTTGATTTGTATTGTGCTTGAATGCGTTGGATTAGATTGGGAGCTAAAGTATTTAAAGACTCTTCTAACTTACTTATAGATAATCCCAAACTATCAATTTCATCTTCGAGTTGCTTTATTTGTAAGCTAGTTTGGGCAATCTGTAGTTCTTTAATCTTTACTGATCCGTTGATAACAGCGATAGCTCCTTGAAGAGTTCGTTGCTCTTGCTGCTTTGAGTTAACCTTACTTTTAAGGTCATCAATTGTCTTTTTCAAATCATCGATTTCATTTTGTTCTTGAGCAAAAATGGGCGAGCTCGTAGCCACTAACACAACAGCTCCTATAATCAAGGATATACAGAATAAAAACAAAAAATTAGATATCCTTTTCATAGAAAAAATTCTCCAATTTATCTGTTGATGAGTGTGCCATTCCCCCAACAGACCGGCACCATTGAGCTGGGGAAGTTATACGAAGCAATATCTTTACAATTCACATAGGCGTATCCATCAACAACAACCTTCCATTGTCCTTTGATTTCTACAGCTAGCCACCATTTTTCTTGCTTTTCTGGGATTTTAAGTGTCCCTTGGGCAAAACCATCAATTGATTTTTCAATAATAAATGGAGCTCGAGCACCATATTTCTTCATTAGGACACTATCTAAATCAAA
>CAZBTU010000044.1:4737-6382 GCA_964494905.1 uncultured Pseudomonadales bacterium
CATCTCTGGAACATTCTCATATCCAGGTGCAGGTACTTTCATCGTCGTTGAGTTATCTGCAGGTGATGCTGAAGGAGAAGCTGAAAGTGTTTCTATCTGAACTGCAGGTACGACTTTATTTTGAGTTGCTTTAAACCCAATAAAAACTAGTGTACTTGCTCCTATAATTAACACAGGAGCAAGTAGAAAAATGAACTTTTTGATCATAAAAGAGAATTCTAAGGAACATTGACCACAAAGTCTTTCTTCATTGCATTACCATCGGCGTAGGTAACTGTGGTAGAAACTCTCCAAGGCCCTCTCATCGAGAGTCGACCTGTGGCTACATATTTGCCACTACCTTGTGAAGTTGCTGTTCCTTTTTGGGTTCCCATATTCATGGTAGTCATGTTCAAATCAAACTCCACTTTTGCGTTATCTACTGCTTTTCCACTGTCATCTCGTACTGTTATGTAAAAAATATTATTACCAGTCTGAACAGGGTTTGGTTGTGTCACCAATTCAATTTGTTGTGCAGATGCAGAACTACCATTTCCTTTGAGTAAGAAAAAAGCACCAGCTACCACAATGATAAGGATTGCTGTCCCAATCAATGTCATATTATTATTTTTCATATATCCTCCTTTCTAAATTATAATTAATCCACATCATTAACCTACTTTTTATGATGATCAATTCCGCGAAAGGAGTTAATGAAAGCAGTGATTCGTTTTTCATCAAACTCATCAAAGGCGTCTATTCTGTTCCAAGCTGTCAGGACAATTTTCTGGTCTAACCCACTGTAGGGAGCCACAATAACCTTATCTTTGTATTTTTCTGCCACTGCCGTGAGCTGATTTACTAAGTCTGAACAATCTTGCCCATCGCAATCATATTGAACAAGTACGCCTCCATCTTCTAGATTATGCAGTTGGAGTTCATCTGAAATTTGTTGATCATGAATTCCCCAGTCAGCTTTAGGATCAAGGTGAGGACCAGAAGTAGGTGGTTTTGAGTTGTAAGCTATGTGTGGGGTTGTGGCTGAGGGAATGTGTTCATTACCCAGATCAGCCACGGAAGTACCAGGTAGTGGACGAGTTGCAAGTTTATATACTCCAAATAATCCAATGAAAACAATCAATGCCGTAACTACATAAGTACCGATCTTTTTGCTTTTAGCCACCAAGGTTTTATCTAAAAATGATGAGGTAAACTGTGTTTCTTTTTTGGATTGAAATAGCATCTTCTCAGATCTAGATTTTAAACTTTCTTGATCATTTTGACCTTCAATGTCACTTTCTTCATCTAAGTGTTGAGTAAGGTATTTTTGCTGCTGAAGTAATTTTTGTTTGGCTCTTTTTTTCTTAGATCTTTTTCCCATGATCCCTCCTTACTTCACACACTATTGGTTGATTAATTTTTCTGACTGTGTGTCTAATTGCAAATGCAAGAAGTAATAATCCAACCATGCTAAATTCTTGACCTTTGAAAGGAAGTGGTCTTACTATACTGGTCATAGCACCAAAACCAAATAAAGTTGCTAAAAGAACAGAACCACAAGAAGCACAGCCCACACCTAACAAACTCAAGCACATAGCAATAAAGGAAACACCCATATCTTGTTGCAACTTAGCTGTCTGGCGAACATAGTAGGTTACCAACGAAA
>CAZBTU010000044.1:6392-8334 GCA_964494905.1 uncultured Pseudomonadales bacterium
ATACCCATTAATATAGCGCTCGTAATTAATAATGAACGTGACAGAGTAGTGAAGTTTGTTTCTATCGATCCCAGCAAAGCTGTTAATAAGCTTACCTTTTGCCCTAGTGTGAAACCTGAACTCGTTAATGAGGTAGTTATTAGACTTAAGTTGGGCAACCAAACAGCAAAGACAACCAAGATCAGCGCTACTATGGTTCCCAATATTGCATATTTTGGATTGAACAATACCTTTTTTAAGACGTTCATGACGGTTATTTCAGTAGTGGTTCAATCACAGCCTCAAAGGCACTGAATGGCTGGGCTCCTACTACCAAGCTGCCTTCAACCTTTCCATCCTTACTAGATTTCCCAATGATGAAGGTAGGCGTACCTGTAGCACCAGCTTGACCAGCATCCGCTAAATCTTTTTTAACTTCGTCTTCCATAGACTTATCCTGTAGACATGATTCAAACTGGCCTAAATTTAGACCAATATCAGTAGCAATTGTTCTTATTTTTTGATCATCTAAGCCATTGCCATTTGAAGTAGTGCGCTTGAAAATTTCATCATGATATTTAAAGTACACACTATCTCCACCTTGCTTACGAGCACAGTTGGCAGCCACAGCCTCTTTGGTGGCCATTGGGTCATGGAAAGAAAGTGGTAAATCTCGGAACACCAATTTCACTTTACCTGTATCAATGTATTTTGTTTTAATTTGAGTGAATGTTTGGTCAAAGTACCGCTTACAAAAAGGACATTCATAATCAGAAAATTCAATTAAAGTAATTGGGGCATTTTTATCTCCGAGAACTGGATCATCGTCAACAGAAGCCGTTCCAGTCGTTGGCTGTTGAGGTTGCGGAGCAACTTGTGTACCTGCTTGAGTTGGAACAGACGGTGCAGCCAGAGCTGCACCACCTTTGAGAAGTTTATTTTCATTCCATAGTGAACCGCCCAAAAATCCGCTCCCGAATACCGCTAGAAGTAGCACTAGGATGGCAAAATTATTATTCACAAACCGAATCGCTGCACTCAAAGAATATCTTCCGTCTGAATTTGGCATATTGACCTCCATAAATTTTATCTTCTACACAGTGTAGAAGATAAAATTCTATTGGTCAATGGTTGTATGACATAGAAAAAGCTGGCGATGACTGCAGGTTACCACTACTTGAGGAGGAGCTGGGTAAAGTTGGTTTTTCTGCTGTAGGACAGGTTTCTGCACAGACCATGGTTCCTTGACATTTTTGTCCAAGTTGGGGATTAAGGGAACTATCAGCATTCACAGGCATCTTGATAATAGCTAAACTTACTAACGCCACGAATAATGAAATTCCAAACTTACGTGTAGAAGGTTTGGGGACGTAATTTGTTCGTTGTCTTAGCAGTCTCACCCGATCTTCAAGACGATATGCAGCAAACCCTGGATAGTAGTTCAGAACAGGTGTGTTAGTGATCTTTTGTAAAGAAGCAAGTAGATGCTGTGTCGTTCCTTGATGAGTAATCACGGCTTTGTCCGCTTCGCCTTCAAACTTGAGCTTCATAGAAATTAAGATGTCATCGAAAATAGGCAATAAGAACAAGATTGAATTGACGATTTCACCAATAAAAAAAAGCAATGCATGCGAGTGCTGCTGATGATGTCTCTCATGAAGAATAACGGCTTCCAATTCTGGAGTGGATAATCGCCCTATGAGGGAAGAGCTGAGGACAATTTTTGATGACCAGATACCAATTGTATATGCAAACAATCGCGGGGAACGAGTAACCGCAATTTCATGTTGCTGAATACCATGTGTGAAAAGAATTGGTTGTATTTTAATGGGAATCTGCATTAGTTTTGTTTCAGTAAGCTTAACCACCTTTACTTGCGTTCTGACATACGAAAGAAAAACCTTCGAACCAATAGCAAGTATTCCCAATCCTGCTAGGGGAAGCATGACAAAAGGAAATATGA
>CAZBTU010000044.1:8344-9303 GCA_964494905.1 uncultured Pseudomonadales bacterium
TCAGTGAGGTTAAGCCTGTGATGCAGGTACGAACTAAATGCTGGATTGGTAAAGATGAAAACTTCACTACAATTAAAAAAACGTAATAACTACTAAAAAAAAGAAGTGAGAACCAAAAGAGGAGATATTTTTGTTCAGTTTTCATAGAGTTATTTTTTTTGACGTTTCTTGACTGTGTTCTGAGAGTGCAAATGAGCTTCATCAACAAAAGCTGCTACTGCCTCTTCACCAAATTGTTCCACCAGAGAATTAAACATTTTTTTGACGATGCTTTTCACAGCAGTCTCTTGATTATTAGTTGCCTGAAATATAATTGCCTTACCCCGTTTTTCTACTTCAGTCAAATAGCCTTTTTCGACCAACCTGGTCATGATCGTAATGATCGTAGTGTAGGCAATGGTTCGTTCTTGTTTAAGTTCATCAAGTATTTCTCGAGCAGTGATCTGTTTCCTTGACCAAGCGAGCTTCATGACGATTTGTTCTAGTGGCCCAAGTGCTGGATACTGTGTCATAATCTTCTACAGATTGTAGTTATTATGTCCAAAAAGAACAAGGCACACCTTTCTTCATCTTCTCTTCATGTTCATTCAATTATCGTTGAGCATGTCCAAGAATTGGAGATCATCTAAGTCATTGGATAAACTAAAATGTATGAATAAAATATATCTTGTTATCACAGTGATAGTAGTAATTATTGGTGGTGCGTTTCTTTTTTCCAAACAGCAAACCACTTCACAAAAGGGTGAGTTTCCAGTTTCAGTCCAACAGGCAAATACTACTAAGCCTCAAGAAATCTTAACGCTCAACAATGGCGATTCCTATAACTTAACAGCCAGCATTGTCAAAAAGACAATTAACGGTCAGGAAATGAAAATGCTTGCCTACAATGGTTCGATTCCTGGACCACTTATTAAAGTTCCTCAAGGAGCAGAAATCACACTCAAGTTTACCAATAATAC
>CAZBTU010000045.1:0-8796 GCA_964494905.1 uncultured Pseudomonadales bacterium
AGCACTGGGACGTGAAGTTCTTCTTTAAACACAGTTTGGATAACATGGGTACCTAGTGCAGATCCACCCATCCCTGCCACAACCACGTTGCGAACTGATTTGTAAGAGGTGTCGACGTGCAGTGAGCGAGCTGTATCCCAAATGTGTTGAACCTGATTACCCAACTGCTCTATGGAGCCGAGCACATTGGATTTGTCGATCAGCTGGAGGGAGTTGCGGTTATCAAGAATAGAGTCACTGGACATAAGTACTTTCAGTTGCACTACTAATCGAGTGCATGGGTATTTACACCTTTTGTCCAGTCAACTTCTGGATGAGAGCTGAGTAGTTCTTTAAGTTGTTGTTTCAACTCAGCGTAGATTGTATCCGTTTTTCCTTCAAACTTCAGGGTGATGTAGGGACCATTTTGAGATGCTCTAATTATAACCATTCTGTCAGGTAGATCAATTCGAACCCCGTCAATAGTGGTGTATTGGGCTTTTGGCCAGCGTTTTTCAAACTCGGCCTTTATGGTCGTACTGACGAAGTTGAATTTAATGTCATCAGCCAGGCCAAACTTGATCTCAGGGCTACTGTTGTAGACGCTGAGCTCAGCAGCAGCCTCACTGAGATTCTGGTTCTTTCTCTCAAGGTATGCCAGCAATCTCAGACTTGCATATGCCCCGTCGTCATGGCCGTAAAAATTATCTGTGAAGTAAATATGGCCAGAAAGTTCACCTCCAAAAGGTGCAGCTGCTTCTCTGACTTTAGCTTTAATGAACGAGTGGCCAGTGACCCACATGATTGGTTTACCCCCAGCTTGTTCGATTGCGTCTGTTACTTGTCTTGAACACAATGTGTTATAGACAATCGGAGCACCTGGAAGCGTGTCGAGCACGTCTTTTGCAAATAGTGCAACGATGGTGTCCATCCACAATGTTTTGCCGTTATTATCCACCACGGCCATTCGGTCACCGTCTGTATCATACGCAAAGCCGATGTCAGCATTGTGTTCTTTGACACCTCGGCCAACTCTTTCGAGTACTTCAATCTCAGTTGGGTCTGGCACACCCATTGGGAAGTTGCCGTCAAGTTCAGTGTTTTGTTCAATCACTTCACAGCCAGCAGCGCGAAAGATATCGGGGTAAAACATTCCGGATGTGGTGTTACAAGCTTCAACAACCACTTTCCATTTTTTCTTCAGAGAGAAATGTTTAAGTAAATGTTTTGTATACGATTCAAGAATATCAACTTTTTGGTTGTGGCCTGATCCTGTTGAGTACTTTTGTTTTGCCACCAGCTCTTTGAAGTACTGAATGTCTTCTGAAACCATTGTTTCAGAGTAGCCAGTTCCGAGTTTGAGGCCATTGTATTCTTTGGGGTTGTGAGAGGCAGAAACCATTGCTGAGCCCTTGGTCTTGAATTCGTAGCATGAAAAGTACACTATCTGCGATAAAGACAATCCCAAGTCGAAGGTGTTAATACCCCCCTCATTTAGACCTTGTATGAATGCACCGGCAAACTCCTCGCTCGTCAGACGGTTATCTCGACCGACGGCGGCTTCGCCAATTCGTCGTTCTGAAAGGTAGGTTGCGTAGGCTCTACCCAGTGTGTACATCACGTCTGGGCTCAGTTCAGGGCCGGCAACACCACGTAAGTCATATCCACGAAAAATAACTGGTGGAACTGACACGATATTCATAGACACTCCTTGATGTTTTATTACGGTTCAAATGGTTTTGTATGATGAAGTATGATCATTTTGTACTTTACTCTGCAAGTGTGAGTAAATCAAGCTGTTGAGCAAGCGACAGTGTAGCTTGTCCTGTTTTTTCTGTCCAGTCTATTTGCAGCAAACGATTGTGGAGGGCCAAAAGTTGCTGAAGGGTAAAAAATGTTGCTTGTTTTTTGAGTTGCGCAACCGCAAATGGTGGTCCCTTGATTGTGTTCGCGGCCTTGACTTGCAAAAGTTGACGGATATGACGACACAACATAATAAAACAAAAATACTCCCCGTCTTGGTCAACAGCAGCATGAAGTAGCGTGAGTTTTTTGACAGCAGGCAGAGGGCTCCCCAGTGTGTTCAGCCATTGGAACAGCGTTGAGCTTGCCTTAAAGTGATCCGCGGTTGCTCCGGGGAATTGCTTGAGCATAGTTGCAGTCAAACTTCGTTTTTCCCAGAGAATTACTTTCATGTTTGCAACTGATATCTGAGCAATGAGTGTTTTTTTCCGTTTGGAAGTTGGAAGTGAGTGAAGGCCCTCAATCAAAATTACTTTCTCTTGGTCAAATAGGCTTGAACTCCCTAGTATGGTTTCTAGCTCGGCCTCTGAAAGTGATTGAGCACTCAGTGAAACGATTTCAGCGTCATTTTTGCGATTTTGCTCTAACAACTCGTTTAAAACTCTGCGAGAGGCAGTTATGTTCTCTCCGTGGAGAATTTGTATGGTGCTTTGTGCTGACATCATGATTATCCTTCTGCAATGTGTGTTCGTTTAAGCCATCCTCGATGTTGAGGGTACGCAGGGCAAAATTGCCGTACCAAGTCCCAGAATTTTATTGAGTGATTCATGTGAACAAGGTGAGCAAGTTCATGAATGAGTACGTACTCTATAACTGCGGGGGGGTGATGAATCAGTCTCCAGTTAAAAGAGAGAGATCCAGAACTACTGCAGCTGCCCCATCGTGTTTTTTGCTCTCTTAGTTTGACAGAAGTATAAGAAACTTGCATTTGTTGAGCCAGAACTGGTAACCGAGTGGCGATGTATTGGTTGATTGTTCGTTTGTAATATCGTGTTAAATGTTTTGCGAGCGACTGTCTAATATGAGTATCCGACGTGGTAAGTGGGTCAAGAGCGGGATTGAAAATTATTGATTTGGACTCTATCCGGATGCCAATGGGTTCTGAATGGCTGTACTTAATATGGATTGGGTACGTTTCCCCAAATATGATGACACTGTTGCGATTTGTTTGTATCTGTTGTGTTGCTTGTTTCGCTTTGACGCGCTCAATCCACTCGGAGTTGTTACGAACAAACTGGTCAATGAAGAATTTAGGAGTGAGCCGTGGACTTGTGACCAGCACTCTCCCTTGAGGCGTGATACTCAATTTTATCCGTTTCGAACGAGGATGAACCTTGTGTTCGTAGGCAATGGGTGTGGAGCCAAATGGCCAAATCATGTCTCTTATCTTACCAAACCTGCCCACACAACATAAATCTGTACTCGCTTGCTACTTGCGGTACAATACTGGCAGCTTTACTTGCTAAGTGCCGGAGTGGCGGAACTGGTAGACGCGCACGGCTTAGAACCGTGTTCTCGCAAGAGATTGGAGGTTCAAGTCCTCTCTTCGGCACAGAGATTGCTGGTTACTCAGCACAGCTCTTTAAGAGAATGTTGACACTATACTGAACTGATGAATATGAAATTTGCGGCAAATTTATTTGGCGCAATTAAGGAGTGTTTGTGATGGTGAAGACGAATCGAGCAGTTACGGCGAAATCAAGTACAGTTGGCACAACTTTTGTAGCACTCGGGTTAGCTGCCCTCCTCTACGGTCTGGTGGCATTATACGACTACGGTGTCATTGGCCAGCCGAACAGTGCAGACGAGCTCCAAAGTCTTTACGCGATGGTGGGGTTCTTTGCTTTCATGGTTCTGGGTGGCACGTTAGGCCGCATCATCAAGCAAGAAGAAGGACTGTCCCCCGTGTTTACCACGTTGCACGGGTTGCTGTTTCTCCTGCAAGCGGTGGTGTTTTTCAATGACTGGATGGGGCTATTTGCCAAATGGTCCTGGATTTCAGGTGAAGTTGCCCAACATGCTGGTCTTATCGGAGTCGTGATCGGTATGCTGTACGTGTTTTTGGTGTCACAATTTTCTCAAGATTGACGATGTGCTTTTTGAGGCGATCGTCGCCTAAACAAAAGGTCTGTCAATGGTTCAGCGCCGGTGGAATACAAGCCACCGGCGTTTTTTTTCTCTGGACGCAATAAATTATAGTGTCTGAATGTATAATATTGACTGCTGTTGCTTCTTTCTGCGATGCAACCAGCTCTTTAAACATCTCAAGTTCATCTGCGCCCGGATATTCGTTCCCTGTGCAGTCAAGGAGTTTGTCTTTGGAAAATCTATACTTTCTCTTCAAAAAGGTGCGGGATGGTGCAGCTCAGGTCTTTGCACCGATTGTGTATTGGTTTGCGCTTGGTTTCGTGTACCAAGTGACCGAGAACTCTGAGTTTGTAACTGATGATTTGTTAGTTGTGCTACTGGCTCTGATGTCTGCATTTCTTGCGATTATGATTGGTGTTGATGCCCACTTTTTGCAGGAAAAAAAAGTGACTCGTATCGTTAAGATGGTATGGCACTGGTCATGGGCGGCTTTATTTCTGTGGTACTGTGTCAGAGTTGCGGAACGGCAGATAGTCGTATCATATACTGATAGCGCATCTGTCTTTCGTGAGTACTGGATTGCTGTGGCCACGGTGGTTTTGTTGGTTCCCTCAGTGACACTTGCTGCGGTGATTAAACAAATTCAACTTGACTCTGCTGCAGGTGCGACAGAACTGATATGAGATTTAAGGGCTTCAGCACTAATAGAACTGAGGCCCTTTTTTTCCCCAAAACAAAGACATGTGCTGAAAAAGTGAGTGGGTTTACTTACTTTTTCGTTTTGGTGAAATCAATCTATTGAGAGAAAAACTTAGTGCTGCTATACCTGCGGAGAAAAGGAGTAGCAGTGGGTTAATCGAGAATTGAGCCGTCTCTGGGCTGGTAGAAACAGAGCTGCCTGCCAAGACGACAGCTATAGTTCCCAAGATATTGCCAAAGAAGCTCGCCAAGACGAATGAGTGCAGCGGTACTTTGGCATAACCAGATATCAAACTGACTGCGTCAAACGGCAAAAACAGCATACGCATAGTAAAAACAGTGTAAAATGGATACTCTTTGAGTGAGCCGGAGAATCGCTTGAATATTCGGCTATTTTCTTTTTTTAGCGTTTTGTCATCACGTTTTTCAGGTGAGAGATAGATAAGTCTGCCAACTAAATAAGGAAACAGGGCAGAAATTGTTGCAGCAAACAGCGCAATCAGGCTGCCCCAGATTGGTCCCCAGACGATACCAGCAGCCATTGTGAGTATGGCGGCCGGAAACAACACCAGAGGTCTGAGTGAAAAACTAACAAAGTAAAGGAGTATTCCCCCGAGTGAGTTCTGAAAAAAAGAAATGAGCACCGGAATGCTCTCTTGAGGAGAAAGTCCTGCTTGTTGAAGCACTGTATTCCCAATCAGAATACTCACTCCCCATCCACTGATGATCATTATTTGGCGCAGATTGAGTGGAAAATACTTCATAGCGGTTTGCAAGATATGGTTTGAGTGCCCCACTACTATATACTACGACGACTCAAGCACAAAAGTGGAAATGAATTACAGAGATTGTATGGTTCAAGCTGTCAGAATACAAAAAAATCCCGCCTAAGCGAGATACTTTTGTCTCAGAACGTCGTCCGGTGAGGAATGTCAACCTTCTGAGGTGACTGTATTATAGCAAAAAATATAAGACTGTCAATATGATACACAACTGTTGCATATTGACTCATTAAATATCTGACTCTGCTGCCGAGGTTGCATCAATAAACTCGAGCAAATCAGCATCTGATTTGAGAGTTCTGCCGAGTTGGCGGTCATCGTATCTCATTTCAGCCATCCACTGGTTCACAGAAGCGGCCCAGCTTCCGTTGCTATGTGGCGTGTATTTTTTCATAATTGCTTCTGGAGTCGTGAGCCCTCTATCAATATAATTGCTCTTAAGCTCTCGAGCTGCACGCTCAAACCCATCTTCATATCGGTCAAAGGTTAGAGTTCCCCTTGAGTGGACACCAAAACCGAGACAATTATTTGAATCTTTTGGGATAACTTTGCAGAGGTTACTCTCTTGCATGGCTATCGCAGGCACAAGCCGGAAGTCAATACCGTACTTATCGGCTATTTCAACAAGAAACGTTCCGTAGTAACTATATGGCTCCAAAGGCGAGTTATGGCGTTCAAGGAAGTTAGCGACGATTTCAGTCCGGGCATCAGCTGTCTCCACTATGGTATCGAGATCAGAGTTGTCCTCTGTTGTTTGGGTATTGGGAGCTGAAATGTGTACAGAACCAAGCACAGCCGGAGAGTTCTGCAGCGTTGTTTGTTGGATCTGTCGCAGTTCTAGCACGCTCACACTGGTCAGTATGACGCCTGCTACCAACAACACCCACGCAAAGCTTAAAAACACGATTTTCATACGTTAAGCAAGAGTATAGCAAACTGTCTAGGCCTGGACAAATGAGGGTGTGAATGATATCCTATAATTATATGTTGGTTGGGAACGCAGTGTGGTATCGAGAAGTTTTTCTTCGCACTTTTATTGGTTCACTTATTGTGACCTTTGGGATGTTGTTCTCTTCAGTAAAGCAAGCTGAGGCTACAGCATCTCCTATAGGAGTACACATTCTTCATCCAAATGAGCTTTTTCAGGCCAAGCAGCTTGTAAACACAGATGCTAACTTGGTCGATGACTGGCACTATGTCACCATTCCTTTCACTCTTGAAGATGTAGAAAATATTGCATTATGGGAAGATTTCTTTAAACAGGCAAGAACCCAGAAAATTATTCCTATTGTTCGACTTGCAACGCGCTTCTCTGGTAATAGCTGGCAAATTCCGACACGCAACGACATTGTTTTGCAGCTTAACAGTTTGGCTGGTCTACCCTGGCCGACCGAGGACCGTTACATTATCATTGGGAACGAAGTGAATCATAAAGCTGAGTGGGGTGGCGTACTTGACCCAGCCGGGTATGCCAGCACGTTTGTTTTTGCCAGCAGTTGGGCGCGGACACAGTCTCCAGCGTTCACAGTTCTGCCTGCAGGTCTTGATTTAGCCAGCCCCAACGGTGCAAAGACAATGGAGGCTTTTGCGTTTCTTGACCAAATGTTGGCCGCTGAACCGGAATTACTTGATTACGTAGACGTTTGGAACTCTCACTCTTATCCTAACCCTGCCTTTTCGGCATCACCTCAGAGAACAGGTAAAAACTCTTTGCGTGGTTTTGAGCACGAACTTGCATACCTCAAGCAGAAAAGTGGTAAAGACTTTCGGGTCATGATTACAGAGACTGGTTGGGTAGACACAGATGCGACTCGTCGGTGGCTTCCCGAGTACTACGAATATGCGTTGCGTCATATTTGGAGTCACCCACAGATAATCGCGGTTACACCGTTTGTTTTGCAAGGCGCACCGGGTCCTTTTGAGAGGTTTAGTTTTCTTGATGAAAACAGACAACCAACCCGGCAATACTCTGCTTTGCAAGCTGCATTGCAGACTATCTTGACCGAGCATCGTCTTCTTACCACTCTACCCTAAACTTAGCGATACAGCGTTATATGGCCAAAAAAAGTCGGTTAACTATTACATTGGATCAAGAAATTCTAGCCCTCGTCGATGGTCAAATTGATGGCCAAAAAATACGAAATCGCTCACATGCTATTGAGTTACTCGTCAGCAAAGGCTTGAAACCTGCCATTGATACGGCAGTGCTGTTGGCTGGGGGCGATAATGGTGCTTCGGCTGCTACATCACAAGCTTCTGGACGGCCACTGTTGCTCGAATCAATCGAGCATCTCAAACGTTTCGGAGTTAGAAAAATAATCATTTGTGCTGCTAGTCATCAGGAAAAGCTTGAGGCTGTAGTTGCCGGTGGCAGACGGTTGGGTCTTGATATCCGTTATGTCGAGGAAGAGTCATTACAGGGTACTGCTGGTGCGATTAGATTAGCTCGTCCCTACATTGGAGAGCAACCGTTCATTGTGATGCATGCCGATGTTCGGACAGACATTGATTTAGATGACTTAATTCAGTTCCATCAGTTACAAAAAACAGTTGCTACTATCGCAGTTAAACCGAGAGCGGCAACTCGCAAACATGGTCAAGCATTTGTTCAAGGTAGTAAGATTGTTAAGTTTTTAGAACATGGTACTGACCAAGGTATTAGCATCGTCAACACTGGTTTATACATATTGAGCCCACGGATATTTGACAAGATTGCCACAGATGGACCTGTCCAGTTGGAAGCTAACATCTTTCCCGTTTTGGCTGAGGCCGGTGAGCTGAGCGCGTTTGTGTTTCAGGGATTGTGGCAAGAAGTATTTTAGTTTCCAGGTTATTTAATCCAATAACTTTCTTCAGAGTGGTACAATACTGTTACAGCAATGGTCTCACCAGTATTCAGCTACTGCGTGAGCTCATTTGTTCTTTACCAACAATGTTGGAACTTAATTCTGGAGGCAACAGATGAAAAAGCAGTGTCCAAAATGTCACGGTGAAGGTTGGGCGAAAGGTAAGCTGAGTTTAAATGATGAAGTGATTGGCTTACTACCCCCAGAAAAATCAATGCGGCTACAGTGTCCAGTATGCAGAGGTGAAGGGAGCAATCCTAGCTACCGTGAAACGCGCTGTCAGGAGTGTTTGCAGGCAGTCGGGTATCACAAAGACCAAACTCCCCCCCTGTATTGTGAGACGTGCCTCAAAAATCACGAGCTCGTACTGGGTAATCACAGGAGTGTGCCAGCATTTTGATTTCTTTGTTGGTTAAATCTATTAGGGAGGCAGCAGTTTCTGCTGCCTCTTGTTTTTTTCCTTAGGTTTGGGAATTTAATCCAAAAATGATATAATAATTCTTATATACGTTGATTTGTTTGTTGCTTGAGCAATGCGTTTAGGCAACAAGTGGGAATTCGATCGAAGGAGTTGAAATGTTCGTTAACGAAAAAAATGC
>CAZBTU010000046.1:0-8747 GCA_964494905.1 uncultured Pseudomonadales bacterium
GATTGTGATAATCAAAAGAGCCCTGATGTCCGTATAGTATATCACAGACTGGACTAAAAAATAAACTATAGGATAGTATCCTATCGGCACTGCTTAGAAGAGCTAAATCTTAGTCGAAACTCTAGAAGCACCGTTGGGGCTGCCTGCTTCCATCTAGTCTGTAAACCAAGTACACTACTAACAGACAGCTGGTCATCAGTATGTTTTGTTGTGTTGGAACCACTGCCCACTCCGTTAGACAAAGCCTCGTATTTGCTCTACTGCTCGTCCTATTCCTAGGCTCAGGATCAATTTTTTTTCCCAATCAAGTACAGGCCACCACTCACACTTATGTCCAAACACTTGAGCTACAAACAACCGCTGATCTTTATTCTCGAGATCTTGCTGTGGATGGTGACGATTCTGTCATTGTAGTTGGCGAGTTTGCTGATACTGCAACTTTTGCTGATGGAACACCAGAAGAAACTACTCTGACCTCAACCGGTAACTACGACATTTTTATTGCAAAATATTTAAGTGATGGTACTTTAAGTTGGGTAGTCAACATTGGTGATAGTGGCGATGATCGGGCATTTTCCGTGGCGGTTGGTAGTAATGACACTATCTATGTTGCTGGAACTTTCAGCGGCACAGTTCCCTTTAATGGTGATAGTGACAACCCAGGAGACTCGGAACGAACTTCTGCTGGCAATTCAGACTCTTATCTTTTGAAATTTACCAGCAACGGAGTGTACTCATGGGTTCAGACTTGGGGAAATGCTGTCGACGATTACAACTATGCAGTCGCAATTGATACGAATGACGACGTATATGTAGGTGGTAGTTTCAACGGGACAGTTGATTTTGATCCAAGTGGGGACACTAATAACCTGTCAGGCATATACTCCGCTTTTTTCTCTAAGTTCTCGAGTAGTGGGAGCTACGATTGGACTCAGACCTGGGACTACAGTGGCGGCTCTCTAGGAATCGGAGAACCTGAGCCCATTACAATAGTCCAAAGCATTGCTGTTAGTAATTCTGGTGCTGTCTATGTTGGTGGTTACTTTAACGGTGAGGTTGACTTTGATCCTGGTGGTTCAACGGACACGGTTATACCAGCTGGAGATTATGATGCTTTCGTCGTTAAGTACAGCTCCACGGGTACCTACGGGCAAGTTTTTTCTATTGGAGGAGGTGACACTGATTATTTCCATGATTTATCCGTCGATGACACAGGCAACCTATATGTGGTTGGCCAGTTTTCTGACAAAGTGTACTTTGACTCACTAGGGGAAATAGATCGCAGTGACAGTTTTGGTGGAAGAGACGCATTCTTGCTTTCACTTGACAGCGATTTGGTATACCGCTGGCACCATACATGGGGAGGCACAAGCCACGACTCAGCATCGGGCTTAGTCGTTTCGAATGGAATCTCACCTATGGCCTATGTAACCGGCTTTTTTAATGAATCAGTTATTTTTGAACCAGAGGGTACTACCGCAGATAGCTCAGCCGGTGACCAAGACGCATACGCGATTAGCTTCACAAGTTCTGGGACGTACGATTGGCATACGGTCTGGGGAAACTCTGGTACTGATCAAGGAACTGCGGTTGCCTTGACCAGCGGCGGCAATCTTTTTCTAACTGGCTATTATGCAAGCACTGTTGACTTTGACTTTACCAGTGACGTTGATAACCACTCAGCTAGCGGCACAAGCGATGGCTTCATCACGGAATACTACGTGCCCGTAAGCTCTGCAAGCAGCAGCAATTCAAGTAGCAGCTCTGGAAGTTCACAAGGCCCAGGTATCCCAGGAACCCCTGGTTGTAGCATTGTCCCCCCAGTTGGTGCGCCTGACTTATTCCAAATTGCACGCACCGGTCCCCAAGCAACGCTCTACTTCTCTCCTGTCAAAAACAATGCCACGAGTTACTACATAAGTTACGGAAACGACGATGCAACGGAAGGATACGGGGTAAGTTTTCCCTACAGTGACACTTCTGGTGTAATTAGCTACACCGTTAATGCCCTGGACCCAGCTGGGTCATACAGCTTTAAAGTCCGCGCCGGCAATGGATGCGCCACCGGGCTATGGAGTCAAGTTATCAAAGTCGGCCCTGCCAGAACAAGGCTCGCAGATACCACCAGTGCCGCACCACAAAGTCTCCTTACTGGCCTAGCATTGCTGGGAACGAGCAGTATGTTCCTAGCACTCCTCCGTCAAACTCGCCATGACTAACCTATTCCGCCACACCATGTCCATCAGCCAATTCCTCCAGGCTTTGGGTGGGCTTGGCATGTGCTTTGGCATTGCGTTCCTGTTATCTCCACTCATGCCAAGAGCAACCATCCCATTACAGCCTGATCTCGCAACAGTCGGCCAAGTACTTGGTGTAACCTCCCAGATATCCGACTCAGAAACAACCAACCCTCTCACGGAAAATCGACTCATCATTCCCACGATCGGTGTCGACGCCCCAGTTCACGAAGGCCTGAGCGAGGCTACTCTGCAACAAGGCATCTGGCGTATCCCAGAAAGCAGTACTCCTGATCGAGGCAGTAACACTGTCTTAACAGCCCACAGATGGCAACGGCTCGCAGGACCGAACACCTTTTATCACCTGGACAACTTGGTTGTCGGTGATGTGCTCAGTGTTCAGTGGCAAGGGCAAAAATACTGGTACAAAGTTACGACAAAGTTTGAAACAACCAGCGATAACATGAGTATTGAGCAACCAACTGACGGGGCAATACTTACGCTTTATACCTGTGAGTTGTGGTGGAACAGCGATAAGCGATTAATAGTGGTAGCAGAGCGTATCTAACTGCCCGTACAAGTCTAACAGACTACGCTTGCCCAGCGTTACATTACAAACGTGAGCGCTTTTCCAAGTTTGCCCGCCCGACCAGTGCGACCAATTCGGTGCACATAGTCTTCGTAGGTCAGTGGTTCGTCGTAGTTGATCACGTGAGTGACACCATCGATGTCAATTCCACGGGCAGCGACGTCCGTTGCCAGCAAGGCTTGTACCCGACCACCCTTAAAGTCTTGCAGAGAGCGTTGACGAGCACCTTGGCTCTTATTGCCGTGAATAGCTGTGACTCGGAGTCCGCGGCTGTGCAAGTCTTGAGCCAATCGGTTAACACCATGTTTGGTTCTTCCAAACACGATAACTTTTTCAAACTCATCTTGTTGCAGTAGTTCAAACAACACTTCCATCTTGCTCTGCCCTTGTCGAATTCGCACAACATCTTGTTCAATGTGGAGTGCTGTTTCGCGCTTGCTAACACTCACCGTAACTGGTTGGCGCAGGAACCGCTGCATGATTTCTTCAGTTTCACGGTTCATAGTGGCACTGAAAAATGCAGCATGTCGATTTTCAGGCAACTGTTCGATTAAAAACAGAATGTCCTTTCGGAATCCGATATCGAGCATTCGATCGACTTCGTCGAGCACAATATTAGTAAAGAGCGATACTTCAAACGCTTGTCGCAATATCAAATCTTTGACTCGACCTGGTGTGCCGATCACAAAGTGTGGGCTCTTCTTGAGCCGTTCAATTTGCCTACTGAGGTTAGTTCCCCCAATGCACAACGCATGACTTACTGGCAAGCCTTTAGTAAAGGCTTGGAGCTCATCAAAAATTTGTAAAGCCAACTCGCGGGTAGGAGCTAAGATCAGCACTCCCTGATCGGGGTTACTGAGTACCTTATGCACAAAAGGCAATAAGAATGCAGCTGTCTTGCCAGTCCCAGTGTTCGCAATTCCGACAATATCCTTGCCCTCAATCAAAACAGGAATGGCCTGGTCCTGAATAGGGGTTGGTTGTGTGTAGCCACGTCGGCGTACATTACTAACCAAATCATTATGCAAACCAAAGTCTTCAAATGAATTGATGGGTGCAAACTGTGGCTCTTCCACAGCTGCATGAATAGCCGGACTGCTAACGTACCGGGCTGGATTTATGTGGGAAGCTTGTTGGCCTCGGCCACGATTTCCTCCAGATTGGCGATAATGTCCACCGCTGGATCGACCAGCATTACTTGAGCGACCTGATGATTGTCGACCTCTTTGTCGACTGTTCTGTGTATATGACATACCATAGTTCAATGCGACAAAAATACCGCACTACCTGTAAGTGATGTAACAATTAATAAAACTGCGGAGAGAATCGCATCTTCCGCCAGTTACACAGGGGAATTTCAAACCGAAGACCTACAGTATAGCATCAATAGGCCTATAAGTCAAACCTCTATATGTGCTTAATTCTCCCCCACCTTGGGGTCACGCACCCTCATCTTGACTCTGTCTCAGAAACTGACGATACTCACTTCAGGTAGTAGCCTAGATATGTCAGAACTCTCACCGCACACACTTGAAAGCCAACTACAGAATCGCACCGATCAGATGGCTCTTGTTCTCTCTTCTTTGTTAAGAGGAGGCAAAAACGTACCTGAGTCATACACCCAAATTACTTCAGAGGCTAAAGCGTTCCTTGAGCGAACGGTCGGGACAGTAACGAACCTTTCTCAGCTTGATACCAACGATTACATCACCCTGATCCACCTCATCAATAGCCCAGCGCCAAAATCTCAGGAAACAGTGCTCGCCATAGCTTCACAGATGGCGAAAAAAGAAGCAGAAAACCCAGACGAAATTCGCAAAGTGCTCACAGAGCGCATCACGGTTGATCTCACAGCCAGAATACTATTCACGGGACTTTCTGAATTTCCTCCTGAGTGGTTAACTTGTGCCAACGCATACAACCGATTTTTTCGATTCGCAGGTCACTGTGGCTATGGTCGTTATAAAGACATGATCGATACTGCACTTGCCGAGGCAGTTGAGTATAAGTATTGGGGTCAAATTCTCAACCTCTTTGCTGACGGTAAATACAGTTCAGAATACCCTGAGCTATATCAGCAAGCTTTACAACAAGTAACACAACAGATGGAGTACTACTCTGGACTCCAGAAAGACGGTAAGTTGAAAATAAAATACGAATACGACCATGAGTTTAGACGTAAGAAGTGGATGCAATTCGAGTCAAGGACACTCAAACCACTGCAATTTTTTTTCTCAGTCAAACAAAACATCCTAAAAGAACCAAAGTTGTATCAGCAAGTGTTCGCCTTAACAGAGTTCAAAACAACAGAAGTGTCACTGATACAACCAGATGACAATAAGTTCCTTGCTCATCCAGTTCATCAGCATCTAACAAGTGAAAAACTAAATCAGGAAATGATGACGCAGAGTTGGGAAAACTTTGCCCGACAATACCACAACTGGGTGCGATACCATGCGCCGCTCGAACAGGCTCTATTTAAAGAAATGGAAGAGATTAGAAGAACGGATCAAAAGTATGTAGGGCAATTTTTAGAAATCTTTGCCGACCCAAGAATTTACTCACTTTACCCAGAAATCGCCGAAGAATTGTTGGATATTGTCGAAAAACACCCACAAAGTAATAACGATCACCTACTCAACTTTTTTAAAAATCCGATCATGCGGAAAAACCGTGAAGAGTTGTTTGATAGAGCACTCAATCACACACTACAAAATAATCAAACATTTTCACTCACTGACTTTTACTTGCATGATAACAACACTCCTCCTGAATCTAGCGGATATGACGCTGTTGTTAACAAACTCCAGGCTTCATTGAACGCCGAGGCGGACAAAACACTCCAGACAGAAATAGCCTTACTGTACTACAAGTACATATCCGACCGGCAGTTCCCACTCAACCTTCTCCTACTGACACCCACTGAACGACTACCGATTGCAGTTTCGTGCCAAATCCTCGGTATCGACGCTGCTACAGCGCTGAACTGGAAACTTGGAAAACAGGAAACCGCCAGTCTCACAGCAAGCCTGGTTCTGCTCGCGTCCGATGATGCACGCAGAGGAATGTTCCTGCAAATCCCGATATTATTCAAACCATTAGGTTCTGATCAAACCATACCAACCTCACACCGCCATAATCTAGTCGAGTGGTTTGACTCACTCTTATTCTTTGGCAACTTGCCTCCCTCCCTCAACGGTAGCAGCCACCTGGCTGAGCATTTTGAGCGACTTAAACAGCTGCACTCTAGTTTAATTAACACTCACTCCACACAGGACCAAGCAATAAATGCAGCGGAGATTGAACTTTCACGCCTGCGCAACCAGCTTGCAATTGAGTTTTGTCGGCTCTGCGGCATTGAACATTCAGTCACCTTTGAAGAGTTTCAAGAATTTACCAAAAGTTGGGGTGGTGACATCAAGAGCTTGGTCACACTCGCAACCCACTACAATAACAGCTACAAAGAAGGTCTAGGTGTATTAGGGAAACACGTAGAATCAGCAGTTCGCGGCACCACATACATCAATCGATACGATACGACAAATAAAGTGACGCACGAACAACTAAGCCCTCTTCTTGATCTGTGTACTACAGAGCAACAAGAAAAATCATTTTTAGAAATGTGGCACCATCCCAATCCCAGAATCAGTATCTATACAACGGATGAAAAAAGGAAAAAGTCTGCTGAGATCGACTGGTCTGAGATAGCAAGTGAGCTACAAAGTCAGATGACATTCCATGGGCATAATCACGTGGCTGAACTGTTTAAGTTACCAGAGTTCGCTCACTGCACGCCAGATCAACAAACATTTATCGAAAAAATTCTCGTGTCTGAGCTTGGATATTTTGACTCAGATGTGCAGTACAACATTGCAGCTTTTAAACAAATCCTCACTAATCTGAAGATGCCAAAAGAAAAAATTGAGCTACTGATCCGGTTTAGTCAACTCATCCGGCTTGTTGCCGTTAAAAACCCTGACAGCAGAAGAATTCTCAGTTCCACCCATGAGCTCATTGCACTTGCCCAAGACAGATGGCCTGCATTTGCAAACCTTGAGTGTGTGGCAATGGATTTGGGGGAGTTCCTCGTCAGTCAGATCCAGCACAAAACTAGGCCAACTCCAGAAATTGAAAATGAGACAGTGAGGAGCCGCTTGCTCCTCACTGCATTTACTGATCATCCAAAGATGCTTCTAGAAATTGGCAAGTACCCCAACCCCTCCTCTTGTCAAAATTTTGAGTCCAAAGGCGAAATAAACCATCGTTTGCTCGGATACATTTCTGATGCCCAAATCTTGGCGGCTGTAGCGGTAGAACTGCTCCCAAATGCTGATGTGCCATTAAGTGAGCTCCAGAACTTGACTGAGCAACATATTGCTCTTGATTTTGGTAGACAGATTGCTCAGTTAACACTCAGCGATGGAAGTCAGATAGAAGTACCTTTCACCAAACCCAAAGCTCGCAATATAGTTATGCTTTCAAAAACAGTCACTGACCACACACCATATTTTCTCGTCGAGAATCTGTATGACGACCATGATTTAGACAAAGATTCGTACCAAGATTTACTTGATCAAACAATAAAAAGAAAACAGGAGACTTTTGCACAGCATGGGGTTAAGGTGCTCACAAACACAGAAAACACGCCTGCACACATTCAAATCGGTGGCAGTCACAACCCAACGGGTCACTATAACGATCTCGCCCCCCATAACAGCCACATCAATACACACAGTGACAGTTACACGGCTTTTATTAAGTAGGGCTTTGAATTTTTTTACGCTTCGCTTGTTCCTTCCATCTACATTTAGCATCTGATATTTCACACTCACTCTATTTGTGCTATAATCGCACCTCATCCAAAGACAGCGCGCCCACTGGCGTTACCGCAAGACCACAGCCAGCCATAAGTCACGCCGAGGAACACATAGAGTTTTTCTTTGTTTCCCCTCCCCTGTCTTTGGTGCAACACTGCGCTAACTTTTGAGTGGCCTGAAGCCGCTCAGACAACATAAAAAAGGATTTATATGCCAAACAAGAAGAACCAAGCACAACTCGAAATGTTGACCGAAAAATTGAGTCGTGCACAGTCAGTGACCATCATTGACTATTCTGGCACAACCGTGAACGATCAGGTCAAGCTTCGCCAAGAAATCAAAGATGCCGGTGGAGAAATGCTGGTAACCAAGAACACTCTGATTGATATTGCTGTTGGTAAGGGCAAACTGAGTGAGTCACTTGAGGGAATGAGCGCTATTGTGTTTTCGTACGCCGATCCCATTGCAGCAGTTAAAAAGCTTTTTACTTTCCAGAAGGACAGTGAAAAGTTGACTATCAAACAAGGCTACATGGAGGACAAAGTTCTCTCCCCTGCTGAAGTTGAAGCCCTTAGTAAACTGCCAGGCAAAAACGAGCTCATCAGTATGCTTATCTCGCGCTTGCAGAGTCCTGGAAGCGGTTTGGTTAATGTTCTCAAAGCAAGTCAACGCAACTTGGTATACGCACTCAAGGCTATTGCCGACAAGAAATCAGCTTAATTTAGTAGTAAGTACCTGACACATTATTACCCCAAGAAAGGACACCATGTCAGATGACACACAAAAACTTTCTGCCAAAGTGCAGAAAATTGTAGACGCAGTTAAAGAACTTTCCTTAATGGAAGTTTCTGAGCTCGTCAAAGCCCTCGAGGACGAATTCGGCGTCACCGCCGCTGCTCCTATGATGATGGGTGCCATGCCAGCAGCCGGCGCAGCCGCTCCAGCTGAAGAGCAAACCGAGTTTGACGTCATCCTCAAGGATGCTGGTTCAAACAAAATCGGCGCTATTAAAGCTGTCCGTACTCTCAAACCAGAGCTTGGTTTGGGTGAAGCCAAAGCTTTCGTCGAAGCAACTCCTAAGACTGTCTTAGAAGGTGCTAAGAA
>CAZBTU010000047.1:0-8625 GCA_964494905.1 uncultured Pseudomonadales bacterium
AGTTGCCATCCCAGCAGTCGAGATCTACGTCTGGTTGGTTAAAAATGAAGTGCCACTCATTATTCACTAGCTTCAGAGCAAATCTCTTATCCAAAACTCCTTGACGAAATCCAAATTCGAAGGGATGTACCCTAACTTGATCGAATTCTTTGCCTAAAAATTCTCTTTTCTCTTGATTCATTGCCACTTTTTGTTTCTACGAAAGTAACTTAATTATACTCTACAATAAATAACATTAACAGGCAACCAATGGTATGTTTTACGTGTCGCGGAAATTAACGACACCACTCACTGATCGCATGCGATTTATGAGAAATGTAACAGTTGTAGTTGTAGTAGTTAGCCTGCGATCTCAAGTGCGAACTCCACAAGACTATTTTCCTTGAGACCTTCCTTTGTGCGAACCTCGGCCTTAATGGGAAGAAGGTAGGAACTTGTTTTTTTATCAGGGAAAATTGAGGTCATCCAACTTGTTTCACCGATTTCGACTTTAACGCGCAAAGATCCCCAGCCTCTTTTTTGCTCGCTGAAAAAGAAGTCAATGTCGCTTGATACCTCAGTTGGAATAGTAATGAAATACCAACCAGCTTTGCCAGGATAAAGCCAAATTTTTTCTGTAAGGTTGTACTTTTTTGTCATCGCTCTTGACTCGGATCACCCAGTATAGAGCTTAAATAATTTTACGTGCAGGGACGCAATCGGCAAGAGTGAGAACTGTTGTCGAACTATGCGTATCTCGACTATTGCAACTTCCACAATGCGGTACAATACTACCAGTTTCCTACATACCTCAACTAGTAGGAATGTTGAACCTTAATATCCATCGTTTGTTCACAATGGAGTTGCAATTGAGACGAGTCATAGTATTGGTTCCAATGCTGTTACTGTTAATGAATTCGCCGGAAATGGGCAGCCAACAGGTATACCAACCTCTTCCCCCACTTCCGACCCCCCAACTTTCAGTGGAAGTGCAAGTGGTGCTCACACAGCAAGCAACTCCACTAACACCCACCCCAGCGGTGCCACAAACTGTTGGGGCACTATCATCAGTGTTTACGCCAGAAGTTGACTACTGGGCAGCTGCGATCACACGCTGGTCTGCAGCCCATGGTATCCAAGATCCCAACCTTGTTGCTATCCTCATGCAAGTTGAGTCCTGTGGTTACCAAGATTTGGAAGGTGCATCAGGTGCTAAAGGTTTGTTTCAGGTTTTGCCCTATCATTTTGAAGAGGGTGAAGTTATGCTCGACCCTGAAACAAATGCCTACCGTGCATTGCTATTTTTTTCTAATTTATACCAGCAAACCAATGACATCGGCCTGGTGTTTGCTGGTTACAACGGCGGACCAGGAGTGATGGTGCGAAGCTGGGATACCTGGCCAAATGAAACCATGCGGTATTACCGCTGGACGACTGGGATTTACCAAGATATCAAGAGTGGTGCGGCTGAAAGTGAAACACTGCAACGATGGTTAGAAGCTGGCGGCGCTACGCTTTGCGCGCAAGCGGCTGCCAGGCAACAACAATCGCCTGCCCCACAGTAAACTCTAGTTAAGTAGTTGGGTTTGCCCAACTCACTTTGTCACCCTGACTACTTAACTAGTTTTTCACTTTATTTCCCTAAGAAAACTCTTAGCTGAACAGCTCTCATGAGCTGATATACTTGCGACATGACAGCAACTAATCGACTGATATCATTCAAAGAATCAATTGAGTTAGGTAAATATGAAGTCGAGTATCTCCAGGCATATAAAGAGTGGCAAGAACTAGACAGACATCTCCAGTACCAATACATAGTTCAAGCTATTACGAATAAGAGACGTCAGCTTCGACTTCAGTGGGCGAAGTTAGCCAACCAACCGAATTTCAGTAAAAAGCCTTTTCTAGCCGACGCGCAAAAAAAAGTGGAGCGTGCCCTTGAAGAGTTGGAAAAGGATGAGGAGAGATTGATGGTGGAGTTTGCGGGAGAGTAAAACAGCAAGTTAATTGCACTGCCTGTTCTTGCACATCGTCATAAAATGGAGTAACCATGACTGAGCAAACCTTTATCGATAAGCTTGCATTTATCTTTATTAAGAACCGTCAAATCTTAATGACGCTCAGCAAAGGTAAAGACACCTACTATATTCCAGGTGGAAAAAGAGAAGGCAATGAATCAGATATCGAAGCACTCTCTCGTGAAGTAGAGGAAGAGTTAACTGTCAAGATTATTCCGGCAACAGTGAAACACTACGGAACTTTCGAAGCTCAAGCACATGGAAAGCCAGAAGGCACTATTGTTAGAATGACGTGTTATGAGGCGGATTTTACTGGTGAGCTACAACCGAGCTCAGAGATACAAGATATTACGTACTATTCGTATGCTAGGCGAGATATAGTCGGCCCTGTTGATCAAATTATTTTCGATGATCTGAAGAAAAAGTCTTTGATTGATTGATGGTTAGAGTAAATGAGTCTGAACTTCGGAAAGCAGACTTAAAAGGGAAGACAAAGTATGATAGTTTGCCCTTCGAAGTTTTGAGTAAAAACCTTGTCCCAATTTACTGTCGAGGGCATTCCTAAGGTAACTTTGTTGTTCTGGTCTTGTTTTCAAGCTGACTAAAGCTTGCCTAAAATTGAGTTGACCTACATCTCCGACTATGAAGCTCAAGTCATCAACCAACTGCATGATGAGTGTTGTGCTTGAAACCTCAATTTTGCCCATTTTGTTCCAAAACAAATTTTTGCTATCTAAGCTAACTGTCGTTTCTTTGTTATTTTCGTCAGTAATACCGACAGTAATGCTTCCGGCTTTTGGATCACCGAACATTTCAAGCAACTTAGCTTCGCGAAGTGTGAATTCATCTGCAAATAGTGTCCGCATTTCTTTATCATTTTGAATTCTCTCAAGAAATATGCTCTGCCAGGCGAAGTTGCCTAGTTCATTGACGAGCTCACCTAAAAATTCCGAATCATTGATCTCACCAGTAAGTGAATCCCTGAGCAAATGTCTTACCATCAATCCAACACGACGAACTTCAATGAAAGTTTTTCTACTATCGTCTGTTTCATTAACTTCACTATGCAAAGCATGCACTTGTTTATCTATCCAGCTATGAACTAACTCATGAAATGCATTTGAGGCTGTGATGAAATCGGTATCTTGTGGATCTAGTTGCACAAACACAATATCTATGCCAGGAATCATCACACCGCCTGAGGTTTTACCCATTTTCAGATTTTTAAAGGACTCTGGGGATAAAAACACAACTTTCATGTTGTTCGCATTTGGAACAAAAGATTGACCATCCAGAGCTGATAAGATCATTGCTATCCCAAACTGCACTGCAGAATTAACTCTCTGATTAGGTTTAACTTGGTGCAATTCCGCCAATAACCTTGTAACTAGCAAGCTTTTTTCATGCAACTCTTGTGGAGTATCATTTCGTGTGCGAGAAAGGAATGTTTCATATGGATTTTTTAAACTCTTTGGTTGAAGTTGAGATTTTTTTACTTCTAGGTAGGCAGTCCCTCCTGCACTTCGGTTTTTTTCTGACATATGGATCTGATATTAAATAAATTGGCACTTATGATGATAGCATCCAGCGGAGTTACTGAATCTAGTAAAGCATTTCCAGGTAGAACGCAATGAACACGAAAATAAACACAGGTGCTGTCAGAAGTCCTTGGACATACTTTTTGCCTTTTTCAAAAAACCCGAACCAGACAATGTGCCAAACCCCGTTCGCAAACATCATTAGTGGGAAAAACCAAAGCATAGTTTCTCTACCTGGGAATTTGCTGAAAACGAATGGAAAGAACCAAAAAAGCTGAAAAAAAACTTCAAATAGCACAAATGCTTGATATGACAATATACATCGACAAAAGGATTCTTGGTTTGAGAACAGTTTTCATGCTTTTATAATACACTCCAGACACTCATCACATATAGTTTAATGAAATTTAGATACTCTGCGTGATAGAATCCTAGTGCTTATAAGATTTTTTGGAGATTTATGCGCAGAAGAGAAACCTGGAATTTTGAAGTTGTTGCTGCATTGAGTGAAATGTATGAAGACAGAGAGCAAGAGCGCAAACAGAGACAAGTATCTGAGGAGGAAAAAGCTGCACTTCAACAGATGGAAGAAAATGTTGGAGCACGTGTGGACAAATTAATGAAACACGTAGTTCCTACAGAAACTGGTTTCATTTGGAATGGCGAAAATACACTTTTTTTTGATCCCACGCTATTTAAAGATGGATGGAGAGATACTCTTTCTCAGGAGTGCCAAGAAGCAAGAGCCGTGGAAAGGCTTTTTATCCACAGATTAGGTTATGCTGGGGATACACATTTTATAAGTTCAAGCCCAGACGGTTTATCAGTTCAATGGGAAGGAAATGTGTTTAAGAACAAGCGAGAATATTTTGTTCGTGAAATTTAGGATTCAAATTACATTTATAGAAAGGCACGTATGCAATTACGCGAGAGATTGAACGAAACCAGACTAGGAGAATTAAAAAACACCTTTTATTTGGGCAAGCGTGGTGGCTTTATGTCGCCCTTGCTGTGGGACCCGAGGTTGAAATAACAATTGAACTGGTGCAAGAAGCAGAGAAGATCTTACATCAGAGACATGCTGAACTACTTGCTGAGGCAGCCGTGCTGAGTGAGACGTTAGCGCTCATATTAAACGAAAACTAAACCAGAAGTAAACTACTTTCTCATTGCCAAACTGTGATAAGCGATTCATACTTGTACTTGCCATGGCAAAAAAAACTTCTAAACTGGCTAAAAATCGACTAAATCCACATTTTCTTCGTGGTTTTGTCCAATGGCTGAACACAAACTACTTACTGGCTATTTGTTTGGCAGTTGTTGTTATAATTTTGAGCTTTGCCACTGTGTCTGCGTTCCTCGTGAGAACAAATAATCAGGTCCGGCAGTTTGATTCGTTACTTGGGCCGGAGACATCAGCAGACCCTGATTCATGGGAGGAAAGTGGTATGGGTGCCTCAAGCTCTGGTACCGAGAAGGTGAACACTACAGGGGGAGTTGCACCTTCAGGTGAACCAACGCTCGCACCCTCAGCAGCAACAAGCCCGAGCCCTCGTTCGCAACCGAGTCCTACATCTGGCCCAACAACACCACCTGCGAATCCACCCAAAATTAGAATCACATACCCGGCTGACCAACAGTACATCGAGTACAACGGTCAGGCGCAACAGTTGTGTGTTGTGGATGTGCCAGACGGCGGCAATACCAGCGGACTCCAGAGAAAACATCGAATTAATGGGGGCAGTTGGACTGAATATCAAGCACATTTCACGCTCTGTTTTTCTCCACAAGAAGGATCAAATACTATTGAGCTAACCTACAAGAATAATCAAGGTGAAACTTCCCCTACATATACTCGTACCTTTAGCTTCCACCTTGTTCAACCGATCTCAGTTTCGGTTTCGGGGCAGATTTATCGAGATAGTAACTGTAGTGGTAGTCGAGACTCTGGGGAAACAGACCTGGACACAAGTGCGACAGTCAACTTCTTTTCTCAGCCAGGCTTTGTTCACTACGCAAGCGTGGTAACCGGTAGTCAAGGTACATTCAGCTACTCGACTGAAATTACGGAAGATACAACTCTAAACCTAGAGGTTGCGCCTGTTTCTCCCGAAGGGTACAAGAGTAACCCACATTTTACGATGCCGGTTGTGAGCTTCAATTCTGGAAATCGCTCTGCTCACGTGGAAATTCCTCAAGTGCCAAATGCTGATGTTGGCAACTGTTTCTAAAATAGCTCTGTGTTGTATAAGTGGCAGGCCTAAGTTTATCTCCTAGTTGACGAAATGTAAGGTGTCGCGCATGCTACCGTTTAGTTTGCCTGCAAGAAAGGAAATGTATGTCCACTGGAAGTCAAAATCGAGAGCGAGTTATAGTTAACAATGGGTTGAAACAAACATTACAAGGGCAAGCATTGGCGACACAAGAACAGGAAAAGCCTTGGTATGAGGAAACACCATGGTATTCTAGAGTCGAGCCTGAGGCAACATCACCCTTGACGAGGGTGGAAGAGGTGGCTCAAAACTGGGTGGTTGCTGCTCTTGATGCCTTGGCCAGTTTTGTGAGTGAAGTGAAGCACTTACCAGAAGAGGAGCAGATTGCGGCGTTGGATCGCTGGTTACTGGTACATAGGGATGTTTACAGGGCGAGTACAGTTTCTCATCGCTCAAAAGTAGAAGCAGCTTTAAGCGGTTTGTCTACTCAGGTAGAACAGCAGATGCTGGAAAAATTAGGCAAGTAGTAGCTGTGGTGACACGAATCAAACCATCAGGGAACATCAATGATAACTATAGATGAACCTCAAGGCAGGACACATGGTGGTCGAGAATTATCAGCAGAGTTTGATGTATTAAGTGCGCTCCAAAAGGTCAAAGGGCCATTTATTGAGATTGGTGGGCCAACTCCGCCACACTATGTGCTCGAGACTCCTTATCTAGTAGTGGACACTAAAAAGCTACCTAAGCCCCTGATCACAACAAACATTACCCCTGCAACAAAGGTGTTTGAGCCTGATTATATGACGGGGGAGTACTCAGAGGCTCAGTTGCTGCCAACCCAGGTTCAAATTGACGGTCGGCAGTTGGCACTTGCCGACAACTCTGTGGGAGCTGTCTTCGCTTCCGCTCTGCCCGTCGAAATACGAAACAGAGTCTTGGTCGAAGCATACCGTGTGTTGGAACCTGGCGGAGTTTTGATTTGGCAGTATCCTGATGTCAGTGATGTCCGCAGTGCGGTCAAGGTTGGATTCAGTCTAAAAAAGCGTCAGCAGGGGCCTGGAGTTCTTTCTTCATTTGTGTTTCAAAAGTGACTACATTGATCTATAAATAGTATCCTATAACTATTGACTTTTACGATATTTTGCTGTATAATGAGTATTGGATGTGTACTGTGCATGGACTATATGTGCTGCATGTTGCAAAGCTCATTAACATAATAATCTCATAGGGAGTTATCTTGAGGGCGATTAGTGTTGCTCGCTGGCTTTTAGTCAGCTGTGCGGCTCTGTTGGTCCCAAGATTGCCTCCCTGTGAAAACGAAATTAGCGAAAATAGGGAGTAACTTAATCAACCGAAAATTAACACGAGGAGTTAATAGCAATGTGTGTTTCAACTAGTGGAAAAGCTGATTTCACCAATACCTTCGGGTATATTGGTGAGTGTGTTCGTAACGGCAAAACTGGTCGATTGCTGGGGTATGGCAACAAAGCCCAAAACCAGCATAGTGGCCCCAATGCCATGTGGCTCCACATCCCCTCCAAGCATCAACTGACCCAGGAGAACCTGATTTATAATGTTCCGCCGGAAGTGGCCCAGGCCATGCGCGCCACCATCGAACCGGTAAGTTTAGCCACGAGCTTCGGCACGCGCGGCGCCAAAGCTGTAGTCGTCGAGTACGATGTGTACCACGTAGTGCTGGCGGCCGGCCCGGAAGATGTCCGGCGTGTACTTAATAAGGTTCCGGAGCACAAGCGCCCAACCATCAGCGATGAGATGGTGCAGTTTTACCGCCAAAACTTTCCCGGTTGGGGAGTGGCACTGTTTTGCTTTAATAATGCGGATGTGCAAGAGTCCCGGCCTGTGTGGCTGTGGTACGAGCCGTTTGACAGCATGGCTAACCTGCTCCACTTTCCTGGAGTTGATGCCCACACTGGTGGCCTTCCTGACATGTCCGTTTACGTCGAGGTGGATCACCACCTGTTTGCGGGTAGCAACCGGTCGAACCTGGGTGCCACCATTCCGGTGATGTACCCCGACATTCCAGAGAAAGTTCGTCAACTCCTGCCTGACCAGGTCACTGGCACACGCTTTTGGGGCAAGTTGCCCAACGGCGACTGGGTTGGCCCCGTCCATGACGTTTTAGAGTACGGCATGGACTATAATTTCGAGCGGAAGAAGCCCGCCGAAATAGCCTAAAAATCGTTTTTGCATGAGGCAATTGCCAAGTTTGGCGCGAAGTATTCACTTCAAGCTTGGCAATTGTTCAGCCCAGTTGAACTATTCGACTTGGATGAACAATGTTCCATATGTTTGGTAGGGCAGAGCGCTCTGACCCAAGCAGTTCTTTAATAGCTTTGTGTATGGATGAAAAAACTGACGCTACTCTGGTGGGTTGGTGATGAGTTGAGCATGGGCTCAATTTTTACAACCAGGCTAGCAGTGTAGCGTCACTTTCGGATTTCACAAAAGAGGTAAAAGACCATGACACGAATGACACGTGCACAAAAAATGGCCCAAATGAGAGGCCAACACCGCCGACGGAGTTTTCTGTCGCAAATACTGATGGCATTGGCTGTAATTCCTGTGAGCGTTTTTTTTCTGTCCTTAATCACTGCTGGTTTGTTCGAGTTGGCAGATCTGCTTGTTGAAAGCATTTCGTTCAACTTTCTGTTCGTTTTTGCCGCCGCAGCTGTTGGCTGGGGTTGTCTCATGACGAGCACAGCGGCAGTGTTCTATTTTTTGGTCTGGTTTCTAGGGGCTAGAACTCGCTCAGCCATCGTGCTGCGAGTGCCCAAACGTTGGACAGAAGAAAAATCTTAAGCAAAAAGGAGGCCTTCCAATGCGGAAGACCCAAGTGAAGACAGTTAGTCATTG
>CAZBTU010000048.1:0-8570 GCA_964494905.1 uncultured Pseudomonadales bacterium
TGGAGGATTTTATCTATTTAAAAAGGCAGAACGTGTATTTGCCGATATTGCATAGTTCCTATGAATAACCAAGCCGCCATAGCCTTTCGGTCAGTCACTAAAAAGTTTCCAGTACAGACAGATAAGACTGCTAAAGAGATAATTCCTTCCTTGTTACGGGGACGCTCTTGGGCTGTTAATCACACTGTTCTATCTAACGTCTCATTTTCAATTTCAGTTGGAGAAAGCGTTGGTATAGTTGGTAGAAATGGAGCTGGTAAATCGACGATTTTGAAGCTGATTGCGGGTGTTACCTACCCGACTAAGGGTACGATTGAGACAATTGGAACAGTTGCGCCACTCATCGAGCTTGGAGCTGGGTTTCACCATGAGTTGAGTGGATATGAAAACATTTTTTTAAATGGTGCAATACTTGGTATGTCGAAGAGGCAGATTGAAGAGCGGATTGATGCCATTATTGCATTTAGTGAGCTCGGTAACTTTATCCATACACCTGTCAAAAGATACTCGAGCGGTATGATGATGAGACTCGGGTTTTCTGTCGCTGCACAGATGCCAGCACCTATACTTTTGATTGATGAGGTCTTGGCAGTTGGTGATGTCTCTTTTCAGAGAAAGTGCCTAGATTTTCTTGAGGATATAAAAAAACAGCGAAAGCGGACAATAATTTTTGTGAGTCATGCAGAAGAACAGGTGAAAGAGTTCTGTGATAGAGTGTTGTTGCTCGATAAAGGAAAAATTGTTTTAGATGGGTCACCTAGAGAAGCATTCGGCTCTTATCATGTCTTGCTCAAAGAAAACAATGGTATGGCCGTAAATCTTGAATAGAACTCAACATAACGCTGATGACGCATACTTCATTGCCAACACCAGTTAATATTACAGGTATTGGAATTGACATAGAAGACATTCATCGTTTTAAGGCACGACCTTTAGAAAGTTATAGCTCTTTCTACACAAAAATTTTCACGGTTCGGGAAATCGATTACTGCTCGGGTAAACGAAATCCATACCCACATTTAGCGGTGCGCTTTGCTGCAAAAGAGGCACTCATGAAAGCATTGGGAAAGAAGATAGCCAATTATCGCTCAATTGAAGTGGTTTTTGAGGATGAAAAACCATTTGTACTCTGGAACAAAACCAGGTATACTCTTTCCCTATCTCATGATAAGGACAAAGCAGTTGCTGTTGTAGTGCGATGAATAAAAACACAAAAAACATTTCAGCACAACATAGGTTGAATTCCTTACTTGCCCGAGTTCTTGATGAAGATGTTGATTCCATTACTGATGAATCTTCACCTGACACCTTACAGAATTGGGACTCATTTAATGGTTTGGTTCTGGTGGACGAACTTGAAAAAGAGTTTTCTGTGCAGTTCACGTTGGATGAGATTCTTGATGTCAAAACCGTTGCCGACATTAAGCGCCACCTAAAGAATCATGGAGTTTGGAATGACACACAGCTTGAATGATTTGGCATTTAGTGAAATTTCACTGGGCTTGAGTGATAGCTTTCAAGTCAAATTAACAGAAGAAATGGTGAATAGCTTTCTCAAGCTTTCAGGCGATTTCAATCCACTCCATGCTGATGAATCTTATGCGCAAAACACACCGTTTGGGCAAAGAGTGGTTCCTGGGATGTTACTGAGCAGCTTTTTCTCTAGACTAGTTGGCATGCATTTACCTGGCAAGCAAGCATTATACTTATCGCAACAGCTTCAATTCAAAAAACCGGCTTTTATTGGGGATGCTATAGTCGTAACAGGCACTGTACAGAGAATTTCAATTCCACTTCGTATAATAACAATGCAGACACAAGTTGCACGAGACGGAACTAGTACCGTACTTGTGGATGGCGAGTGTCGTGTACGGTATCGGTAGTATGCAATTACTTTTAACGGGTGCAAGCAGCAGTATTGGTCAATCTTGCATTTCGTTATTGAGATCTTCAGATCATGCTGTGCTCCAATACGCAGGTAAGCAGAGCTATATCACGCTTTCTAAGATAGCAGCAGCATCAAAAGCCAGTTGCAGTTTTTCACAAGCAGACTTAACAAAGACAGCGGATCTTAAGCTACTTATGGACTTAATCACCAACATGGGATCAATTGATACTTTTATTCATTCAGTCTCAGCTCCAACACTGCCATCAAGGGTTGAAGATGTATCACTTGCAGACATTGAGCGCCATTGGAAGCTTCAAGCAAAAAGTTTTTTTGTTTTGGTTCAACACGTTGTACCTATGATGAAAAAACAAAAGTTTGGTCGGATAATTGGAGTTTTAACCGAGTATGTAGTCGGTAAGCCTCCACCCAAGCTTCTTGAATATGTTTCTGCCAAGTATGCACTTTTGGGTATGATTAAGTCGCTGGCTGTCGAGCTTGGTCAGTTTGGTATAACTTGTAACGCAGTCTCTCCAGGTTACATGGAATCGGCCTTAACGGAACATCTCCCTTCCAAGCTCAAAGAGCTAATTGCAGCTCAGACTCCAACAAAAAAACTGGTGACACCTGTGGAAGTTGCCAGAGTTATCAACTTTTTGGCATCTTCTGAGTCGGGATCAATTACTGGTGAAAACATAGTGATCTCCGGCGGATTGGTCATGAGGTAGCTTATGCATTATGTGTCTGATCTCAAAAAAACAGACATTCCTGCACTTCGGGAGTTCATAGCTAAACAGTTCCACCACAAGTATATTCTCCTCCATGAGGCTTTTTTTGATTGGCAGTACTTACATGTACCTTGGAACAAGCCAGGACAGTATTCCATGAAAGTAATAAAACACCGGGAAGAGGTACTGGGGTATTGTGGATATGTACCTCTCAGTTTTTTGCCAACTAAAACACCTTTTTTAGTAGCCGCACTTGCCAACTTAATAGTCGATGAGAGAGTGCGTCGCTTTGGGTTTGGTATCCAGCTTCTTCAGGCCGTAACAGCAGATTATCCAGTCACTTACGTCAATGGATACAGCGACCAACTGCGTTCTGCATGCAGCAAGTGGTCACAGTGGAGTGAAAGAGGGAATCTCAATCGGTTGGTAGGTGTTCTGCATCCTGAGAAGTTCGATCAGCTTGGTTTTCAGATAAAGAACGTATCACAACTAACTTATGATACATCTAAGCCCAAAAAGCTCACACGTGTACACCGCTTTACTAACTCATTCGATGAAAGGCTAAACGATCTTTTTCCTCAAAATACACTTGGAGTGGCGAGGACTAGTCAATATTTGAACTGGAGGTATATAGCCCACCCACTTTTTAGCTACGAATGCTACACCTATGGCCCTCAGAGTCGTGCACTCGGGTATGTGGTAATCAGGAAGGAGCCTTTCGCTCTTGCTGGCAATAATTCTGTTGTTGCGAGGATACTCGAATATGGTGCTGTTGATGGCTATTCGAGTGCTATGCTTGGAGAGTTACACGGGTTATTGTATGACAGTCCCGTCGATTTTATCGATTTTTTTTGTAGTATGGATGTATGGAACAAGCAGTTGGGTGAAATGGGTTATCTTGATATTAGCGCCTCTTCTGTTACCAAACTGCCAGTGTTATTTAGTCCCATAGATACGACGAGAAAGGCTATAAACTGGATGACATTTGTTGATACAAGTCGAGTTCCACAACAATTGTTAGATACAACCGATCCATGGTATCTTACAAAAGGTGATGGTGATCAAGATCGACCAAATATCCAACTTAATGTATGAAATTGACAATCGTTATGTACCACTATGTTAGGGATGTGCTCCAAAGCTGCTACCCTAACATCAAGGCCCTCGCGCTGGATGAGTTTTATCAACAACTTGACTATATTGGGAAGCACTATACCGTGGTGCGGATGGAAGATGTGTTGTTAGCCACAGAAAAAAAGTATCTTTTACCAAAGAATGCTTTATTACTCACATTTGATGACGGGTATCGCGACCACTATGAGACAGTGTTTCCTGAACTCAAGAGGCGTGGTTGGCAAGGAAGTTTTTTTCCAACAGCTCTAACACTCTTTGAACGAAGAGTGCTCAATGTGAATAAAATTCAGTTTGTAGTGTCTGTGTGCAACTCAGCTAAAGAGCTAGTCAGACTTTTACTTGAAAAAATGGATAAAGCTCGTCAAGAATATCAATTACTTTCTGATGAGGAGTATTTTGCTCAACACGCGCAATCGGGTAGGTACGATGAAGCTGAGATTATGTTTTTTAAACGCATGCTGCAACATGTCTTACCGAGTAAGCTGCGCTCAAAAATTACTGATGAACTGTTCAGAGAGTTTGTCAGTGACGATGAGACAAATTTTTCAGAGCAACTGTACTTAAGCATTTCTGAACTTATTGAAATGAGGAAAGCAGGGATGTTTGTTGGAGGTCATGGATATAATCATATTTTCTTGTCTGAACTCAGTCCAAAACAACAAGAGCAAGAAATTTCAGCTTCACTCGAAGTTCTAAGTAGAGTGGGATCACCAACTGACAATTGGGTACTCTGTTATCCATACGGAATGTATGATCAAGCTTTTGTGTCCGTGCTCAAGAAGCGTGGCTGCAGGTTGGGTTTAACTTTGAAGGTGGGAGTTGCAGATTTAGAATCTGACCCATTACTTGAGTTGCCGAGACTTGACACAAATGATTTGCCAAAGGATCGGACAGCAGCACCCAGTGTTTGGACAACACAAATAGCCTAGCAAAGGAAATTATGACTTTAGATCAGCGGGTAACTTTGGCAGAGCATCTGAAGCAGTATCGATCACTCGATCTAGGGTACTCTAAACAGGAGAAACAGATTAAAGTTGCAATACTTGCAAGCGTAACAACCAAAGGATTTAAGGAGTCACTCAAAGTTCAGTTAGCGCAGTTAGGGGTCTACGGTGAGTTGTATGTTGCCGATTACATGCAGTATGCCCAAGAAATCTTAAATCCTGACAGTGAGTTATATCGATTTCAACCAGATGCTATTTTTCTTTTTATAGATACTAGAACTTTTTTAGGCGAGTCATATTTTTTACCCTACTCTCTGTCGGACTCAACCCGTAAGCGAAAAGTCAGATCGCAACTCAATCAGTTGCAGGCATTTATCGATGTCTTGTGCAGTAGGACACGCGCAAAAATAATCGTTCACAACTTTGAAGTCCCAATCTATTCTCCGTTGGGTCTGTTGGAAAATAAACGCCAGTTTGGTTTACTTGAAGCCGTTCATTGGTTGAATAGCAAAATGAACAAGTTGTATAAGTCGAACAACCAAGTTTTTGTGCTTGATTATGAGCTGTTTTGCTCACGTGTTGGCAAAGAACGTGTTTTTGACTATACAAGATATTACTTAGCTGACATAAAGGTAAGTCTAGATATTGTGCCTGAGCTGATGGCTATGTACGTTGGATACTTGAGGCCATTAGTTGGATTGAACAAAAAATGCTTGGTTCTCGATCTGGATAATACTCTTTGGGGTGGAGTCATTGGCGAAGATGGAATCAGTGGTATTAAGTTGGGACCCACACCAGAAGGAAGATCCTTTTGGGAATTTCAAATGTATATAAAGAGTTTGTTTGAGAGGGGTGTTATTCTTGCAGTATGTAGTAAGAACAACCTTGACGATGTTATAGAAGTTTTTCGCAATCATCCCTATATGCTCTTGCAGGAGGAAAATTTCGCTGCCATTCAAGTTAATTGGAATGATAAGGCAAGTAATTTGAGAGCCATAGCAAAAGAGATCAACATAGGACTTGATAGTTTGGTTTTCTTTGATGATGACGCACTCAACAGGGCATTAGTAAAGCGAGAATTACCTGAGGTGAGTGTTGTGGATGTTCCGGCTAATCCAGCTCAGTACCTCCAAGTTTTGGCAGGTTTAAATGAGTTTAATCTCCTCAGGCTAACTGATGAGGATTGGGAAAAAGGTAAAATGTATGCTCAACAGAGGAGCCGCAACCAGTACGCAGCAACAGCGATAAACTTGGATGATTTTTTAGCGAGCATGGAGATGGTTGTTGAGATTGAATCGGCTGATGAAACCACTTTACCCAGAGTTGCCCAACTAACTCAAAAAACAAACCAATTCAATTTAAGTACAAGAAGATATCAGGAAGAAGACATCGCGGCAATGATTGGTGATAAGGCATGTGCAGTACTTACTGTGAAGGTGAAAGATAAGTTCGGAGATAATGGGTTGACCGGTGTGTGCATTGTCAAAAAGGCTGCTGACGAGTGGCTGATAGACACATTGTTATTGAGTTGCCGCATAATCGGCAGACAAGTTGAGGAGAGCATATTGTGGTACTTAATCACTCGAGCTCGAACGGCAAAGGTTGTAAGACTCATTGGTGAGTATGCTCCTACACAGAAGAACCAGCTTGTTGCAGACTTCTATTCTAAAAACGGGTTTGTTTTGAAAGGTTCAGAAGGAGAAATGCAGCAATGGATTTTTGATATCAGTAAGCCTTTTGAGAAACCCAAGTACATTTTACTCAAAACTTAATCAAGCTAGAGTCACCTCAAGATTGAGGATAGTAGGCACTTGGTTTAAAGTTGTAAGCGCCCAATGATTCCTCATTTAACTCAAAAGTGGAAATATCGTCTGATTTATACCACTTGTGCTCAAACGGACGGGTAAAATTTCTATTAAGGAAACGTGCGTTATTTGTTCTTCCATCAACAAGAATGAAAGTGCCGGGTAGTAAGGTCGGTTCCATCAATAGTAAGTCGGCTGACATAACTGTCCGCTCATCGCACTGAAAACTAAGTCCATGAACTTTTCCTTTAACCTGTTTTGTGTCTGGGGCATCCACATAAATAAAATCAGGCACAACATCTGGGAGCGCATCATAAAAATGGCAAATTTGCCCTTTAAAAGTGCTGATGCTTACGCCACTAAAACTTATATGCACTCGATCACGGAGATTACTTGGTAGTTTTTTCCTAGTTAAATTGATCCATTTTTTCGAGGCATCGACGGAGAAAAGCTGAAAGGGAAAACGATTTCGAACTACGGGTTTCTCTTGCAACTGAAGCCACTCAGTTTCATTTTTGGCAAGTGCGTCGGCAATAATAGCAGTGGAATATCCTACTCCAAACTCAAGTACTGTGAATGGTTTGCGCGTTCTGATAAGAGAATGGAGCCTAACTAAATCCCCCTTTTCTGGTGGAAATGGAATTTGGAGTTTTCCTGCAATGGTGTCGTTAGCCTTTTTTTTATAATTACTGTTTTCCGAAAAGTCGATTACCGAGCCAAGTTGGTTGTCGACAATGTATGTATCAATTTCAGTTTGGGATAGTTTTTTCATAAACGATTCTGTATGTGCTCGGTGACAGATTTTGTCATGTTTTCTACCAGATGTTGGTATTTCCGGGGTGATTGTAAGGCGAACTCCTTTGCGTTCGAACCTACAATCAAGTCACTACGATAGTATGCAAGGAAACGCAAAAGATCAAGTTCAACAATTTTCTGAGATTTTTTTTTGAGCTGACCCAGTGCTTGTTTTACCTGATCCAGTGAGCCGACACTAAAACAACTTTGACAGCCACTGTACCAGGCATTACCAAAAACTAAACTGGGTTTTTTTGCTAAGAGGCTTTCCCACCCTCCTGTGCCAGTAATTGTTGCTGTGCATTCAGCTTGGGCTATTAGTTCTTTTTGAGAAATTGTAAGTGGACAAAAAACGACGCTATCTATTTTTTTAAGTTCATCATAGTCTCGTTTAGTTCTGAAGGTATGCTTTTGAAAGTCAAATAAATTAAACTGTCGAGGATGCTCTTTAACGACAATTCTCCAATTGTTCGGTATTGCTTGTGCAAGGATTTCAATTGCTAGTCGCTGATCTTCAAAAATCCCACCCTCGGGTATTGTGCTTCTTTCAGGTTGTAGGTGAAGCGGAAAGTAAATGAATTTGTTAGAAGTTGGTAGCTTGAAATCATTTGCTAACGCATCGTAGTACTTTTTAAGCTGGATGCAACTAAATCTGTGGTATAGACCACAGATTTTTTCTACCAACTGTATCGTGCCGTTATTGAAGTTAAAGGCCCCGTACGTGGAAGGAGAAAATAATGAATTGATGTAGCTGTACCACTTCAGTGGATTGATCAATACAGAGACTCTTGCAATCAAGAAGCTCAGCAGTGAGGGTTGTTTTATAGCAGCATGACTAATGAGTGCATCCTTTTTTTGCCAAGGGTTTTCAGACAAAACATCAGCTATCAGCTCCGCCCCTATTAAAGTGTTGAGCTCTTTTTTATTTGCGGTTTGTTTGTATGTAATGGGCACTTTTGGAAGATGCTTCCTATAATCCGAAACCAACAACATTCTGTCGCGAATAAAGGGGCGCCGTAAGGAAACCACAGGAATCTTAAAGCAAGTAGTAGCCACTGCGAAAAGGACGGTGTCAAATCCCACATGTGGTGTGTCGGTTAAAAAAATAGCATCAAGTTTTTCCTTTTTTAAAAATGTGTACCAAAATTGTACTAATGATTTAAAAATAGCTCTGCGTCTCCTTACGGTGAGGGGGAAAAAACTGACTCTGTCACTGATGGCTAGAAATTCTAACTCAGCCCAATTGAGAGAATCGAGTAGTGACTGACTCAACTGAGTC
>CAZBTU010000049.1:0-1748 GCA_964494905.1 uncultured Pseudomonadales bacterium
ATAGGGGCATTTTTAGTTGGGGTTTTTGACAGTGAGAGTCAACAGATAAAGACAATTGCCAAGATCGGAACAGGAATTACAGAGGAAGCACTTGGCGAGTTAAAACAACTATTTGACAGCTTTGTGGTGTCGCAGGCACCACATATCTACACAGTCGATAAAAGTCTAGAACCGGACGTTTGGATTCAGCCCGAAGTAGTGGTAGAAGTTGCGGCTGATGAAATCACTCGCTCGCCAGTTCATTCTGCAGGATTAGCACTTCGATTCCCCCGATTTCTGAGAGTGAGAACCGATAAGAGTTGGGATCAAGCCACGACCACGCTCGAGCTTGCACAAATGCAACCAAGTTAGTCTAAGATTGATTCGAGCAGGCGCTTTGCCTGCGCGAGTTGTCGTTGTGAAGCGGAACGGATAAGCTTGTGTAAGCTGAGTAAGAGTGGGCCAGGTTGTGTGTCGTAGTAGCTGCCACCCTTCATCACATAGTCAAAGTCTTGTTGCTCAAATGTTTTTCCTTGAATGTAGCGCATGTTCATTAATGCGGCTTGTGTGGCTAACTTCAACGTACCTTCTTTTCTGAGTCTTCTGAGTGAGTAAACATACTTGGGGTGGCGAAAAATGACAAATGGGAATCCTTGTCTCTGAGCTTCTTGAACAAAGATACTGTCTTCGAGAATTTTTTGCTGTTCATCAAACTGTATACTGTTAACTACCTCGGAATGCACTCCTATTAACGCGCCAAATGAAACTGGCTTCCCAAGGACCCGGTACAACTCAAAAATATAGTTAACTGCGCGAACGATAGTTTCAGTTGCATGTGTTTTTTGATCAGGTTCAATCCAAGTAGTAAACACGCGGCACTGTTTTGTGACGCTTAATTGACTCACCAAATCTTCTAAGAAGTATTGGGAGAGTCGATTGTCAGCATCCATAAAGATGATCCACGACCCCTTGGCTGACTTACAACCGAGGTTGCGTTGGTGGCTGACATTGCGTTTTGGTGTAATCAGCTGCTTGAGCTTGATTCCTTTAGAAAATGCCAGAGCGTTTTTTTGTGTATTGTCGTCTGAGCTACCGTCAACATGGATGACCTCGAAATCGGTAAAAGTTTGTTCCGTTAAGTCTTCCAATAAATGTGGAAGGTATTTTTCTTCGTTGAGTGTGGGAATGACAATTGAAAAAAAAGGACGGGTACTCATAGTTTGCCTGTGTTTTCCAACATCAAATAGTTGGTTTTTGAGTTCTAAGCTGAAAGCTTATTATACAACTGTTAGAATCATACCTATGAATATTATTGTTGGTCTGGGCAATCCGGTTCCAGAGTACGAGCATACTCGACATAATGCTGGCAAGTTGGTAGTGAGTGGGTTAGCTGAAATCGTCAAAGCAAAGTTTGAACGCTTGTCGAGTGTTCCCGCACAAGTTGCCAGAGTAAAAGGGGATGTTGATACATTGTTTGTGCTACCAACTGGATACATGAATGAGTCAGGGTTTTCTGTTCAAGGGGTTCTTCAGTTTTTCAAAGAAAAACCAGGCGGTGAGGGATATACTCAGCTATTTGTTTTTTATGATGATCTTGACATTGTACTGGGAGAGAGCAAACTGCAGTATGCGACTGGACCGAAAGTCCATAATGGTTTGAACTCAGTCAGGACTCAATTGGCCACGGACCAGTTTTGGCACGGTCGGGTTGGAATTGATAACCGACTTGGAAATCGTGAGATACCGGGCAAGGATTATGTGCTGCAAGT
>CAZBTU010000049.1:1848-6586 GCA_964494905.1 uncultured Pseudomonadales bacterium
GGTCAAACGGTTCGGTGGTTTGATTCCTGGCAGTTGAGTACAATGCAGCAGGGCATGATGATGCTCGCACTTTTCTTTATCATCATGAGAACGCTAGCATTTCTACTGGGGGTACCAACAGGAAGATTTTTGGCAAAAATAGGGTATCAAAAAGGACTTGTATTAGGTTCAGTTATGCAAGCTCTGTCGTTTGTGACTTTGTATGCAACACAACAACAGCCGATGCTGATTTTTGTTGCTATGCTGACAGAAGCAATTCAACTTAATTTGTTTTGGAACAGCTTTCACACGGTTTTGAGTAAAAGCATGATTAGGACTCGAGTTGGCCAAGATCTCAGCACCATTCAATTCATGCTCCAGTTGTTGAGTGCTGTCATTCCAGCTATCAGTGGAGCTCTGGCGCTAGCGTTTGGGTTCAACGTGCTGTTCTTGGTAGGAATTCTAGGTACATTAGTGAGTGCATTGTTTGCGCTCAACCTCAAACTGGGTAAGGAACATGATCAGGTGAGTTGGGGGGAGTTTTGGCAGTGGCTTTCAGAACCATCATATCGTCGCTTGTCACTTTCGTTTATTGGCCGATACGCCAACGACACGATGCTTTTCGTGTGGCCACTCTATGTGTTTTTGATATTTGGCTCGATCGAAAAAGTTGGCTTTCTGTATACACTCTCGCTGTTTTTAGCGTTAGTGGTTACGTTTTTTACAGGATTTTACTTAACAACTACCAACTCACGCAAACCTTTTTTTCTCTCCGGAAGCTTTCTGTCACTTCTGTGGTTTCTGCGAATGCAGGTAATTACTCCCTGGGCGATAGCTTTTGTGGACACAGCTGACAAGCTTGCGGCCAATTTTCACTGGTTGTACTTTGATTCATTGTTCATGAGACGAGGTAAAGGACACCAAGCTCTCTCGTACTTTGTTTATCGTGAGATGGTTATGAGCGTAGGTGGAGTTGTATTCTGGATGGTTTTCGCTCTGGTTTTCTTGTTTTCTCAACTTGGTTGGAATACATTATTCGTATTGGCAGCTGTTGGGGTGTTACTCAGTTTGTTAGTAAGGGATACTTCTCATGAGTAAGACAAAAAAAAGTGCCTTCCAACCACTGGCACAACTACTGGATGGTTATTACTTGGAGGATAAGGGTGGGTACATTACTCAAGAATTCCAGGACTTTGGATATCAACTTGCCCTGAAACTTGATGATCTAGAACACAAGTCACTGTATATGCGATTGGCAAAACGTGAAGAACGACTACTACTAGAAAGGGCACTTTCCTTTGTTGCAGATGCGCAGTCAGCTAGGAGTAAAGCTAAGTTGTTCATGTGGAAACTCAAACAGCTGAAAGCTGAGAAAAAAAGGTTGGGGTTTAACGCGCTTTCGAAACACTTGAGATGAGAGTCGCTTTTGCATCATGTCATGAATACGATTACTCCAGTATAATGGGAGTATGTGGCGACGTGTATCAACGAATCTTTTCATAGGGCTTTTGTTAATTATTACGATTGTGACGGGGTACAACTACTTTAGTAAGCCTTTTGGTTCCAGAGATTCACTCACCCAACAAGTGTCAACACCGCCCCCGTCGGTTAATCCAACGCCTTCTCCCCTTGATCCGTCTCAGTTACTCAGCGAACTAACTCTGGATGAAAAAATAAACAGGGTGCTTATCCTGCCATTTAGCACGAACGAAACAGAGCAAGCAACGTCAACAGCATCGGTTGCAACTCGCTCGGCTGAGTTGGCCCATGCTGGGGGATACATGCTGATGGGTACCGAGATTGCTGAACAACAATTCAGACAGCTGGTGGCAGAGCAAGGTGTCCAAGAGCCATACCCAGCTTCATACGGTGGTCAGCTTCGACCGTTGTTGTTGGTTGATCACGAGGGCGGCGATGTCCAACGACTCAACGGAGAAGGTTACACTCTTTTGCCATCTTGGCACGACCTGTGTCAGATGGTGCCTGAAGATCGCAGAGCACTACTTACACAGTCAGCAAAGGAATTACAAGCCAGCGGGGTTTCGGTTGTATTAGCTCCGATGCTCGATAGAGCAGCGAGCACATCTGTTTTGGGAGAGAGAGTTTGTTCAACCGATTCGACGATTGTTGCAGAGGCTGCATCCGACTTTATCATGGTGTTCCGTCAATACGGAATCATGCCCGTGATCAAACATTTCCCAGGCATAGGCAGCGCTAGGTATGACTTGCACAACCGTTTTGATAGTATAGCAATTGATCCTGAGGATGTTGCTTTGTTTAAACTCGTGCTCAACCGATTCCCTGAGGTGCCCGTGATGGTGAGTCATGTGGGAGTCGCAAACCAGTTTGCAAATATACCTTGTAGTATCAGCCCGGCATGCGTAGAAGAGCTTCTAGCTGTTTTCCCGGATAGGTTGCTCATAACTGATGCTCTCGATATGGCTGCAGTTCGAACCGCAAGTGGTAGTGGGACCAAGCGCTCACTTGACGAAGTCGCGGTGGACGCCGTAGCAGCTGGAAACACGCTCATTATGCTTGGGGAGCGAGTCGCTCCTGATGAGCTGGCGATGGTGCAACAATCACTGAAACGTGAGTATCAAACCAACGCCTCATTTGCGGTCCGGATTGACGAAGCGGTTCGAAAAATTATTCATCTGCAGATAGCCCTAGCAGGTGCAAGGAGCAGCTATGAAGCAAATCAAGAGTAAGCTCATCATTGGCCAAGTTAGCGCCATCATTCTATACACAGTGCTTTATTGGGCAACAAAAGGACTGAATCAAACTGACTGGCTGGAACTGTTGTTATTGCTACTTGGTTTGAGTCTCGGTATTGGTTTGGTGTGGCTGGACGAGTATTGGCTGGTGAACCTGTATAGCGAAGCAGACAGTCAGGCTCACCCTCTTTCTCAATCACTTGTCGTGTTGCTTTCACTTTTCCCAATAGGTGTGTTTGTGGTAACTTCGACGGCAAGCGTTTTGAGCATGGGGTTTTTCTTAGGACTAGCAGCCAGTATTGTAACTAAGATGGTGTCACTGTATCAGCAACCAGATGTGTTGCGGCAGCAGTTTTTCTGGCAACTAAAGACTCCACTCGGCGATTCGCAAGTACAGTGGGTGGTTAATGGCGCTGTGATACTATTAGGCTTTTTTAGCATTCTATTTGTATGGTAATACCGACCAGTATTACGATAGCAGGGCTAAATTTTTATACGTATGGTTTTATTCTGGGGTTAGCTGTGATAGTGGGCATCCGCGGTATTGAGCGAGCGGCTCACTTGCAGCGCATTTCCTCGGGCATGTTGACAGGTCCAATAGCAAGTGCCTTACTCGGTGCGTTGTTAGGGGCAAGAGTCTGGCATGGAGTCACAGATTGGCAGCTATATGCTCAGAGTCCTATTGAGCTTTTTGCTGTATGGCAAGGGGGATTGAGTATTGTTGGTGGAGTGGGCGGATTGGGGCTGGGATTGCTTCTCTGGAGGATCTGGAAACAGAAGACAACTCGTGATGAAATTCCGTCACTACTTACCTTAACTGATTTGACAATTTTTGGTCTGCCAATTGCACAAAGCATTGGGCGATGGGCAAACTATGTTAATCAAGAACTGTACGGATACCCGAGCCAACTTCCGTGGGCAATCTTTATTGGTCAGGATAAAAGAGTGGCTGGCTACGAACAGCACAGTTACTTCCACCCACTGTTTCTGTATGAATCATTGGCAATGGCGGTTTTTGCTGGTGTGGTATGGTGGCTTGTTTGGGCAGGAAAATGGAAAGAAACTAGAGTTGGTTCTGGTTGGTTGACGGCTTGGTACGGCTTGTACTACTGCACCGTCCGCTTTGTTCTGGAGTTTCTTAAGTTGCAAGTTGTACGAATAGATTCCGTGGGTTTAACGCTCAATCAAGTGGTTGTACTGAGTGCAGCAATAGGTTCGGCATGGTGGATATATTTACTAAGGGCAGACGACGTCAGAAAGAGGAGAGTGTGACGAACATGTATCGGCAGATTGATCAGTGGCAGCGCACAGCTTTGTTTGTGTTAATAGGACTGATAGTATCGGTGGTTGTGGTGACAGCTTGGAGAGGAGAAGAGGTGTTAAAGAATTCACAGAGGCAAGAACCTCAGGTGGAAAATGTACAGGATTACCTTGTTCGCGTGCCTGACCGAACCAAGTTGCCTATCCAAGTCGGTTCGACCCAACTAACAGTTGAGGTGGTCAATACCTCGGCAAGTATTACCCAGGGTTTGAGTGGCAGGAGTGAGATTGGATCAGATGGGATGTTGTTTGTCTTTGACACTAGTCAGCATGCTGTTTTTTGGATGAAAGAAATGCTGTTCGATCTGGATTTAGTCTGGATTCATCAGGGGCGTGTCGTTAGTATTTCTGCTGGAGTTCCCCGGCCTGTTTCTGGAACACCAGAGCATGATCTTCCGCTCTATCGCTCTGAAGGGCTTGTCGATCAGGTCTTGGAGTTACCTGCAGGGAAAGCAGATGAAACTGGCGTTCGGCCTGGTGATTCTGTGTTTCTGTCACCAGATACAGATTGAACAACTAGTAGAATTCGTCATTACCAATGCCTTGCGCAACGGTGAACACGACTAGTCAGGGTTTACCCAGTGACAAACAAGTGAGCGGCATGTTCTTCGCTTCCAGGTGTTGTTGCTTCACAAAAATGTTATAGTAATGAGACATGCAAGATGCTTCCGTTGTGCCAAGTAGCACGCTGCCTCAGACAGTTTCACAACCACAAACTGCCCCTG
>CAZBTU010000049.1:6686-8221 GCA_964494905.1 uncultured Pseudomonadales bacterium
TACAGTATGTCGAGCAAGAGCCGGTACCAGAAATTCCGGTTGAGGTTGAGAGCTTCATACAACGGGTGGAGAACCATCAACAAACAGCGCCTCAAGAGATAGTGATTGCAGATGGTACCCAAGGGAATGCTCAGACACACTATCCAAGCAAACCAGTTGTGGTTCTGCCTATTACTGAAGAAATCGAGAAGGAGGGGGAGAGCAAAAGTCCGAGATTCAGTGTTAGATGGTTAGTTGAGTGGAGTCACAAGATTATCAAGATGTTTGCTGGCAAAGTCATCTATCGTCAAGTAAAATCATAAGTAGAGAAATATTCATATGGAACCAACTGGAGAAACAGCAGCGCAGAATGCTGTTCAAACTGCTCTCACACTTGCTGAAACTGATTTGACAGGACAGGCGGTCGGGTTCGTGACCACAATAATGCTTTTGGTGTTGTCTTTGTCTATCATTGCAGTTTTTGCATACATGCTTTTTCAGTGGTGGAAGCATCGCAATCGAGAGGCCTATGCCCTTGATTTTGTTACTCTACTTGTTCGAGTTCCAAAGGATAATGAAACAAAGATTGATGCAGCCGAACAGATGTTCGCAGGACTCTATTCGCTGAAGAAAACTGGGTTTTGGGCTTGGACAAAAGTGGAAGATTTGTTTTCATTTGAGATTGTGGCATTGAAGGAAGAGATTGCTATTTATATAAGCTGTCCCAAGAAAATCAGAGATTTGGTAGAAAAACAGATCCATGGTGCGTATCCAAATGCTGACATTACCGAAGTTGATGAGGTTAACATTTTCAACGAAAAGGGTCGCGTGGAGTTTACTTCGCTTACATTGGAAAAATCGACGTTTTTACCGATCAAAACCTACAAAGATTTGCCAACAGATGGTTTGTCGCTTATCACCTCAGCTCTCTCCAAAATGAGTGACGGTGAGGGTGCAATGGTTCAGATATTATTGCAACCAACCAGCCGCAACTGGCAGAATCAGGCTCGCAAGTATATTCAGAATGAGAAAAAACGGGAAGCCGACCCCCAAAAAGCAACCTACAGCCACGACCCCAAGGAGATGGAGAGTATTAGCAACAAAATTGAGAAGCCAGGATTTAGAGTTTCAATGAGAATTGTTGTTTCAGCACAGACGGCGCAAGCTGCTGAGTCACATATCAATAATCTTGTTGGGTCATTTGCCCAGTTTTCTTCTGCCACCAACAACTTCAAGCGGCACAGAGTTTGGATTAAACAGTTGTTCATGATTGACTTCATATATCGCTATATGCCCTTTTTTAACAAGGGTACTTTTATCTTGAATCCAGAGGAGCTCGCAACTATCTTTCACCTCCCAAACAAAACTGTCGAGACACATCATATCCGTTGGCTGATTGCCAAACACGCGCCTGCGCCTCATAACATCCCAACGACTGGGTTGCGTTTGGGTAAATCAAAGTACCGAGGCGACTCAAGAGAGGTTCATATTTCCGAAGACGATCGAAGACGTCACATGTATATCATTGGAAAAACTGGTACCGGTAAGTCTGAGTT
>CAZBTU010000050.1:0-8173 GCA_964494905.1 uncultured Pseudomonadales bacterium
GTCTGCCCAACTTTGACAAACTGCTCCGGATTAAACCACAAGTTATCACTCTTAAAAATCTCAATGCCGCCATTAATCTCCGCCTGCGCAAAGATGCAGAATGGACTACGACCGTTCACTTTATAGCTTGTATTTTGACCGACCTCAGTTACTCGTGCATCAATTCGCTGTCCAGAAACCTTCAGCCGCTCAATCAGTGCTTTGCGGGCACGATCACGATATAACATATACACACCTATTCCCACAAAGCCGTACCCAAAAGCCATGAAAATCCCGGGGAACATCCACACAGTAAACGCAGAATCTATCACTGCTGAATCTGGATCTGCAGCTGGGTACAGTACATCGACTGACCGTCCCACTGAGTAATTGAACGAGCTCGACGACACCTTGCTGGTAAACGTTACAGCCTCGCCTGTTTCTGTTTGAAAGCGCACCACAGGTTTGTACGATGTATCCCCATCACTATCTCTGGAGCGAACAACTTCGAGCACCTCTCCTGTTGTTTTGATCCCAGTGGCTTCCAACAGTACCGACTCGTACATAAACAAAGTACCAATAACCGCAAAAACTCCTCCAATAAGTAGGAAAATAATACTGCCAAACTTCTGAGCATGTTGTGGTGCCATGGTATCCTTTTCTAATCCTTAACAGTACTGTATGCCATCTGCCAATGCAACACAATTACTGGATGATTCCAACAACTCACTTGCGCAAACTATGGTACACTTACCTGAGTAAATCCTATGCACGCAGGCACAATTTTACCCCTCCGTACTGAAGCGCTCTTTATCGTTCATCAGCTCCAATCAGCTGGTTTTGAGGTATATATAGTTGGTGGGGCGGTTCGTGACACACTCCGGTATGCACTGACTGCCGAAAACCAACGCCCACCACTGCCGACAATGGACTATGACTTCGCAACAAACGCTAAGCCGGAGGAAATTCAACAGATCTTTCCTGAGAGCTTTTACGAAAATACGTTTGGTACTGTCAGTATTACACCAGAACAACTTGTACAACAGCCAGGAATGCAGTGGCAAATTGCACCGCTTGCTGAGCTGCCCGAACCCGCCTCAACTCGAATCATTGACTTAGCAGCCGCAACTAAAGTTCATAGCTCGCTCGTAACACCAACCCAGGACATAGATCATACAACTGCCCACGAGAAGTACGAAATCACCACCTATCGCAGTAAAGAGCTCTACGATAACCACCGCACCCCCAATTCAATGAGTTGGGGGACAACTATTGAGGAAGACCTTCAGCGCCGAGATTTTACCATCAATTCCATTGCAATTCGTATCAGCCAAGCTACCCTTGCGTCAATCTTTGATCAAGATGCAACAAATCCACTTGCACCCTTATACCCACTCAAACTAGACACCAACGTGTTTTTATATGATTCTGAACATGGTTTGCCAGATTTGGCTGCTGGCATTATCAGGACCGTCGGCAACCCTCACAAACGATTTGAAGAAGACGCGCTCCGTTTACTGCGTGCGATTCGTTTTAGCGTGCAACTTGATATGACTATCGAACCCGCAACTTGGCAAGCCGTTTTTCAACAAGCCGACTCAATTGAACACGTCAGTTGGGAACGTATTCGTGATGAATTTTTCAAAATGCTGAGTAGTGATCAACCCAAGCGAGCAATAGAACTGCTTGATGAAACCAAAATGCTGAATCATATTTTACCCGAACTACAGTTGGGCAAGGCCGTTCTTCAAGGTGGACATCACACAACTGATGTTTGGACTCACAGCCTAGATGCGCTGGCATCCTGTCCATCACCCGATCCTATTGTTCGTTTAGCAACCCTGATTCATGATGTTGGCAAGCCAGACACCTTCCGTTATATCAATGGCCAACCCACCTTTTATAATCATGAAATTGTTGGTGCCAGGATGGCAAAAATAATTTGTCAGCGACTAAGACTCTCTAAACAAGACAGCAATCGAGTTTATATTCTCGTACGGCATCACATGTTCCATTACCAACAACAGAATACTGACGCTGCTATCAGGCGCTTTATGCGAAAAGTTGGTTTGGAGTTTATCGATGATATCTTGGATGTTCGCGAGGGAGACCGTCTTGGAAGTGGTGCCCGAAAAACTAGCTGGCGTTTAGAAGAAATGAAGCAGCGGATGCTTGAGCAACTTCATCAGCCCTTCGACATAACAGACTTAGCGGTCAATGGCCACGATCTTATGAAAGAACTTGCGTTGCAACCTGGACCACAGCTAGGAGTGTTACTCAAACAGTTATTTGAAACTGTGCTCGAAGAACCTGAGAAAAATAATCGAGAATCCTTACTTTCGCTTGCGCGCGAACTTTGGAAGCCTGAATCGTAAGTTCTGCCAGAGTAATAACAGTGGTACAGCCGTAAACGTTGATGAGTACGTGCCAGTAACTGCACCAATGAGCAGTGCTACTGCGAACCAACGAATTGTCTCCCCACCCAGCAGCGACAAAGCGGTCAGCATAACTATAATCGTAATGGAATTATTGATAGAGCGACTCAAAGTTTCCAGAACAGCACCCTCAACAACCGTTTCAAAAACCACTGTTCTGTTTTTATTCCTCAATTCTCTGATCCGGTCAAAAACCACAATGGTGTCATGAACTGAAAAAGACAGTGTCGTTAAAAGTGCTGTTACGAAGAGTACGTCAACTTCCACATTGGCAAAATACCCCAACCAGCTAAACGCTCCGAGTAAAACCAAGCTATCGTGAAGCATGGCCAGAACAGCTGAGACACCAAAACGTAATTCCGAGAACTGTCGCCAGATATAGAGCATAATGAATGCTGTCACTAAAAAGAGAGCTGTCACCGTTTTTATCAGCAGTTCTCGACTAATAATTGCACCAACTGACTCGGCTCTGAGTAGCTCAATACCCGGATATGCTTGATTAAGCCGTGCAAAGACTTCAACTTGCTGGGTCTGCTCAAGTGTGTCGCCTTTGATAATAACTGACTGTTCGTCTGATTGCTGAGCGGTGGCAAGATGCCAGCTTTCACCCAACTCGCTCTGGAAAGCATCTTTTCCTGGGACATCAGTCTCAACTGGAAAACGAAATTCGAGAAGTGATCCGCCTTTAAAATCCACAGAAAGTCTTAAACCATGAAGTGCCAGGCCAAGCACACTAAAAAACAGAACCAATACTGACAGACCGATATATGCCCATTTCCAACGCATGATTCGCATGTGTTTACTCCGTTTCCTTTAAAAACAAACGCATGAACGTCCGTGTGACGACTACACCGGTGAAAAGTGACAAACAGACACCAAGCAGCAGAGTTATCCCGAACCCTCTAACCATGCCCCCAGAATTAAGAAAGGGAAGGTTGAGTGGGTTAATGAGCACCAAAGCTGTAATTATTGTTACTAGGTTGGCATCTTTAATACTGTCCCAAGCCCGGCCAAATCCGAGCTCAAGCGCAACTGCAAAGGGTTTACCCAACCGCAGCTCCTCTTTCATCCGTTCAAAAATCAAAATGTTAGCATCAACAGCCATACCTACAGACAGTAATAACCCTGCTATGCCTGGTACCGTAAGCGTAATGCCAAGAATTTTATAGAGAGCAACCGTGTATACAGCGTATAAAATAAGTGCCAAGCTAGCAAGCAACCCATTTACTTTGTAAATCAGAATCATAAACAACATAACCAATGCTATTCCCACTAAGCCCGCTTCAACACTGGCTCGCACTGAATGTGCGCCTAATGAAGGTCCAATCGTCCTCTGCTCGAGTACGCTGATCGGCACGGGTAACGCGCCTGCGTTCAACTGAATGCTGAGTTGTTTGGCCTCATCCACACTAAATCCTCCTGTAATTATTGCCTGACCATCAACGATTGGCGTGTTAATCCGAGGTGCCATTACCAGCCCTTTATCAAGCAAAATTGCCAATAACTCACCAGTATGCTCTGTTGTGATGTCGGCAAATAACTTTCTGCCCTCATCATTAAATTCAAGGGCTACGATTGGCTCACTTGTTGTTTGATCAAATTGAACTAATGATCTCTTTAACTGACTGCCAGTCAAGCCTGTAGGAAGCAAGGAAACACCAGCACTTGAAGTTGCCTCATCAGCGCCCGTGAGCAGCGCAAACTCAAGTTGGGCTGTTTGACCGACTAGTTGTAAAGCTTGCTCTGGCTCGGTTAATCCAGGTAACTCAACAAGCAACCTATATTGTTCATCTGCTACCGATGTTTGCACAAGCGGCTCGGCAATACCAAATAGATCAACACGACGTAAAATCACTTCCCGTGCTGACTCCAACGCTACCAGCCGATCCTCAGCAGGGAGCGACGACATCTCAGCTTGTAACACAACCTGCATGCCACCCTGAATATCCAAACCTTGGCGGATGGAAAACTCACGGGTGAAGCGCCTGCCCAAAAGCGAAAAATCAAGTCGAGGGCTACCAATAACCGTGCTAATCTCTCTCCCCCACAAAGTGAAGTTGACAGGTACTGCAGGGGGAAGAGCAATTGCTCCAGCAATTACAGTGGAAACAACAATCCAAAAAAATCTCCACCAGTGTTTTTTGTGTGTCTTCATAAACTCATTATTTAATGCTCACAACTCGCGTAGCACACGCTGAACAATGTTCGCTATTGTACCGCAGCAAGTTGCTTCGGCCAAGTTGGGGGAATGTTTTGAAAAAATTAACTAGATTATAGCCCTTGCACTTTTCTCTCAACGAACTCATTTTCATCTCCGATAATCATAATTCTGGTACCATTCAAGACATCCATTACAAACGGGTCACGTCTAGTTTTTCTAAATTCAAATTCCTCGTCTGGGAATACCGCGTAGTTTATCTCACGTTTCAAGACCTGTTCTTCTTCTTTAATCAGTAAGCTCAACTCTGGCAACACCACATCGCCAATCACAAGTATGTCTACCTCACCTTGGCGAGGTTGCAGCCTCTTAATGAACCGCCCGGAGAACATTATGAAAGAAACATTACCAAGTTTGCGCAAATTCTTTCTAATTTTCTTCCCCAAACCGCTACTTTTAACCACCATCTGTTGGAGCTCTTGAAAGTACAAGTAGCGGGTGTTTACAGCGTAATATAACCGATTCCCTCGCTGTTCACTTTTGATCATGCCCACAGACATCATCCTGTCGAGCTCTCTGCGAACCGCGTTTATTTCCTCTTTGATTTCTCGAGTTATCTCTCTCACATAGTAGAGTCCATCAGGATCAGTGAAAAAAAGGGTTACCATCTTGGCCCTTACTCTTGAAATCATGAAATCTTGCAACGTTGTCATACAGGCATCAGTGTACTCACTACAGGTGTCGGCCAAAATTCCGCATTGCTAGTACGTAACCTCCGTACTTGTGTCGACCACAGAGATCCAAACTGGGCCCCTTACGAAGGTTATATCTTTCCCTTTAGCATCTGTAAATGTCAGTTCGTCTTCTCTATCTTTTTTTGACCATCGTGCATCAATAGTTTGACCATTTTGGAAAACCAAGGCTTTGCCCGTTCCAGTTGTGGTGTAGAGCATGTGCTTGGCCTCATCAATTGGTCCCTTTTCAGTAGTAAACAAGACAACAGCGTTTGTTACGGCAATTTGCTTTCCATCGTTCAAGTCAACATGTGGTTCACCGCCCATAACTCTCATGTATGAGTTAGTAGAGGAATCATAACGCCACTCAATAGCGTACTGCGCGAAGCCACTCCAGAACTCAAACTTAATAGGTTCAACAGCAGCAGTGTTGGCTTTGCCATCTTGAAATTCCCAAGGTGTGAAATCTTCAAGCCAATCAATAGGTTTAATAATTGTTTTACCTAAGCGTCTCTCGGGAGACATATTGGTCCAATCTCGATCGGTCGCTACTTTCCAAAGTTTCTCAGTACTGGTTTCCATCGTGTGCTCAGTAGCGACCTGTTTGCCATTGAGACGATTCCCGTTACGAACAAAGGTGGGATAGCCAATTGAGAACTGATTGAGATCATTTTCGAGTGCCCAACCATACTGATTAATTTGGCCAAGTGCATCAGCAGGTCCGGGAATATTAGCTCCGCCCACATGAACATACAGAGGATAGTTAAAGCCAGAAGCCCAGTCAATAAAATAGGTTCTAGCAGAGCGGATAGGTGCGAGCGTGGTATCAAACCTCTGCACTTCACAGTAAAACAAACCCATGAAACGAGTTACTCCACCTTCTGCAATTGCCTCGAAAACCACATCGGCACTGCCCATACCAGACTGAGGACGAGCATCCGGTGAGTTTTCAATCATTACGGCCAAAGGGCGTTTTGCACTCCAGGCTGATTTTTCTGTCTGAGTGTAGAGCTGTCCATTCAGAGGACATGGTTGATCTTTTGGTTCAGAAGGGTCGATCGTCAATAATGCTCCTAGAAGCGTTTCCTCATCACCACTGGTATCAACTGACGGTCCACTATTCAATCCACCTGGAGCGACAGTTCCACCCATGTAAGAGAAAGCGCTATATGACGCTACTGAGGACAAAACATAAAGTCCCAAAACAAGTAAAAGGCCTTTTTTTTGCATATTCCTATGGTACTCCTTTGCTTTGAAATTAAAAGCGCATCATAGCATAAGCAATTGCGAGTAAAACAAAAACGCAAGCTGATGCTATCAAGCTTGTCCGAATATCCTTATACAATAAGCGTACCTGATTTTTGTCAAAAATAACAGAGCCAGATGGCTCTGGAAGATTCTCAGATTGAGTGTGGTGCTCTGGGCTTGTTTCTAAACTAAATTGACCGCTCACCCACTTAGCGTTAACTTGGACCTTGTGGGCACGAGTTTTTTTCTGCTTCATAATCTGAATTCACAAGCCTAACTAAAAATTACACGACCCACATCCCGAATTGTAATCAAGATAATTAAAAGGATTAAAGCAATATATCCACTGTAGCTTGCATAATACTCCACTCGCTGCAGATACTTCTTGCTCATAAGTGGAGAAATAAGTATTAGAACTGCTCTCCCTCCATCCAAAGGCGGAATTGGCAGCATATTCATTATTGCTAAATTAACAGACAGCATGCCCATAAATGACAACAAAGCCAAAGGTCCCTGTGAAAACAACCCACTCGCTTGTGCCTGATGTACTATGCCAACAGGTCCGGCTAATTCATCCGGCACAGAACCTTTTGAGACAAAATCTTTACCCACCGCTCCCAGTGCCCGGATAATCTCCTGGCCGAGAAACACGGCTTGTTGCAATCCATACCAAACACTCCTGAACGGCATTTGCCACCAAGGGTAACGAACAAAGACAACTGGCTCAAACACAATACCAAGTGATCCTTGCCCTTCTGGCGTTTCTGCCTGTGTCCTCAGATATGTTTCAACTGTTTGACCGTTTGGTTCACACTCCATGCCCTGACAAGGACCTGTTGTCATAAGTTTGACTGTTTTGCCCTGGTGCTCACGAATCTTGTCAACAAGTTGTTGACTTGTGTGAATCTCAACATGATCCTCGGTCTCTGTTAACAACCCAATAATTGATACGCCCGGTTGCAAACCAGCTTTGTGAGCTGGAGATCCTTCAGCAACTTGAGCAATTCGAGCTTCTGTAAGCTCAACTGGAATACCCATCCACCCAAATACTATCGTGAATGCAACTACTCCAAATATAAAGTTTACGGCTGCACCAGCAACAATGATCAGCAGCTTGTTGATGTTACTTGCCTGGTAGAACATCCCCTTGCTCGTTTGGTCTTGAGATTTATTTCTTTTGTCTTTCTGATGACTGGCAGCCGGCACTTCATCTCCTGTCTGCCCTTCCTCTCCTGCCATTCGAACAAAGCCACCGAAAGGTATCCAGTTGAGTGAAAAAACTGTGCCCTTCCAAACGAACAACTTAATTGCACGGGGAGGATAGCCAATTCCAAACTCCTCAATGATCACTCCAGCTCTTCGAGCCACAAAAAAATGACCAAGTTCATGAATTAACACCAAAAAAGATAAAATGAGAATAAAAATTAGCACTGACATATTAAGTTAGGTTATTTCTAGACGGTAAGTAACTCTTTTTCTTTGGCTGCGAGCAACTGTTCAAGGCGGTCCATGTATTTTTTCAATTCTTCATCCAGTTTTTTTAGTTGTGCAGAAACATCATCTTCGCTAACCCCCTCACTTCCTTCTTGATCATCGATATCTTTCTTGGTTTCAGCACG
>CAZBTU010000051.1:0-8160 GCA_964494905.1 uncultured Pseudomonadales bacterium
ATTTCTTACGCCATATTGAACACTGTCGAGTTGTCCAGTATGTTCTGGCACTTGAAGAGACTGTGCTCTTTGACCAGGAGCTAACTGATGACGAAAAAGCGCAGCGGCTTGTTTTACAACACGAGCAACTTGCTGCTGAGTTGAGAAATTATCAGCCTGAGCTTGCTGAGCGTCCCTCTTTGGTAACAGTCAACAAGCTTGATTTGTATAGTCCTGAGTTACAGCAAATAATCAAATCAAAGTTCGCTGAGAAAGCAATCGATGTCATACTGTTCAGTGCCGCGACACATGATGGCATTGCCGAAGTAGCGACCAGATTAAGTGATGTCTTTGTTGAAGAGAGTTTTGATATTGTGCCTCAAGCACATGTTCCATCAGTAGATGATGAACCAGCCTAGTTTTTGCTAAAAAAACAGCTTGCTAAAAAACGCGATTATTTTTCCATTTTTCGAAAAAAGAGTAGGGGCTGGTGACGCCTCGAGTCAATCCAATAAAAACATTTGCGCCAACAGGTATTTATTGAGCCGGGCTCGCACTAGGAGTGCTTTCTGGGGTTGTGGTTGTGTCAGTAGTTGTCGTTTCGTCTTGTAACTCTACCTGAGGTTTGGGTTTGACGATTTCTTGATCGGTTGCTTCCAATGCTTGGTCAGTGATTGATGGGGTATTGATACCAGTTTGGCGTTGGAGTTCGGTTGTTTGCTCCTCATCTCCCTTTGCACCAGTTGTCTTGGCATTTTCTTCGAGTAGTTTCTCTACATCTTCTAGCTCTTTGGTTACCAGCGTGTACTCATCGGTGTTTGGTGGCAAGAGTGTGAGTACTTCTTGGTAGGCTGTTTTGGCCTGTTCCAGTTGATTCAACTCTTTGAGTACTCGGGCTAGCTGAAAGTAGCTCGGTGCATAATCAGGTTTGATTGAGACAGCTTGACTGAAAATGCCTGCGGCTTGCTCATACTGTTTTGCAGCTACAAAGACATTGCCTAGGTTGAGTCGCAGCACTGGATCATTGGGGTTGGTTTGGATTGCCTGGACGTAACTTTGCACGGTCCATTCTTGAGCATCGTCAGTTACCCCAATCATGTTTTGATAAATTTGTGCTAGTATTTGCCAGTTTTGAGTGTCTGTGGGGTCGAGGAGGGTGGCGCCTCTAGCTTCTCTTATAGCTTGCTGGAGGAGCTCTGGGATTTGCTCTTTTTCAGCATCGGTTAAATCAGCTTTGTTAGAAAGGGCTATAGCGATGAGCAGGTTGGTGCCAGCATATCGGCGACGGAATAGATCGAGATACGGGTTATAGCGAACAGCAGCTTGTTGGAGCTCATACACCTCAACTGCTTTATCTTGTGATGCAGCTAAATCAGAACGAAAGAGCTGTACATGAGCAGCATACGCTCTGCCCGTCAAAAAGATGACATACACGAGCGCAAGTATGACGATACCAGCACTGAGACTGAACAAGGTATTGCTGTGTAGTTTTTCTCCGTGAATCAAGCTTGCAACCTTTTTATAGAGGCTGACTTTCAAGGGGGTGATTGAAAGGTTGGGGTATTGGTCAGCGTTCGCTGCTATAAGTGCGGCCAAAGCGACTGCCTGAATGAGCAGAATACCAACATTGGCAGGCAGGAAAAGAGTAATAAGTGTACTCCCTAAGAACAGTGCCAACAAACTTTTGTTCTCAGAACCGACAGCTCGATATGATGCGACGACCTTTAGGTTGAGCACAATCCAACTGATTAAGCCTAAAAATCCAGTTGTAGCGATAAGGGTAAGAGGGAGGTTGACAGCCTGAGAAAACTGAATATTCCAGTTAGGTGTGTTGTTTACCCAAAGTGGTTTGAACTGTAAGTACATGTTCTGATAACTGGCTGGCCCAGTACCAATAAGCGCTGCTCTTGGTGAACGGATGGCATCAAGCGCAACAGACCAACTGGCTGTGTACGAAGGAAGTGAGAGTGGGGCAACTTTGCCTGGAAGTACGGCCCATGTGTTGATTAACAAGCCAATAATAAGGATAGGCAAGGTCACAACATATACTTTTGGGATGAACCGAGTGCTTACGACTTGTACTACCATTGCTAAGACGGTAAGTCCGATAATTTCAAGGGCAACCAGTGGTGAGCCAGCTAAGTTGAAGAGTAAAGTGGTGGGTAGTTGTAATCCGACGAGTTGGTTGATTGCTTGTGCTGGTCCAAATCCGACCATTTGAGCTAGTTGGGTCACAACTAAGAGTGCGGAACTTATCGCAAGTGTCGTCAGCACCCAATGTTTAGATTCCTTGGGGAGGATGCTGCCGCCTACTAGGATTAACAAAGAGAGGGCAATGTATACACCACCGAAGTTGAGCAAGTTTTCTACAGGGTAGCTTTGAGTGAAGAACGTTGCTGCAATACTTGCGAAACTAAAGAAAAGTAGCCCAGCGGTGAATGGACTCAGGGTAAACTCGAAAGACTTCTTTACTAAAGCTTGGGCGGTAAACACTCCGATCAAAAGCAAAGCGCCAAGGAAGACGACAAAACTTTTGGTGTGAAATAGAAAGTTATCTGTGGCGGGAATAACAAGCAACACCATTGCTGCTAATAAACCGACCACCAAGTAGAGTGCAGTTTTACTGAAGTATGTCTGGAGTGAATGTGACGGACTCATAGCAGACTCATTTAAGCAGGTCGGGGAGTAAAAGTAAAGTTTGAGTACTGGCTCATTGATGTAGTACACTGTGTAGTATGGATTCGGACATACAATCCAATTTTTCTAAAAACTCAGATAGCAAAAGTGTTTTTGGTGCTTATTCTGCGAAAAGAAAACACTCTGGTTTTACCATGGTTGAGCTCATTATTGTGATGGCGTTAGTTGCCATAGGTATTGTTATCTTGCTGGGAATTTTGCCGAATCAATTATCAAAGTCACGAGATGGCAGAAGGAAGTCAGACCTAAGCAGAATAAAAAATGCTTTTGAAGAGTACTACAACGATAGGAATGAGTATCCTCCAGAAGATATCTTGTTAGAGTGTGACGGAACAGCACTAGCGCCATATCTTTCAGGCATACCTTGCGACCCTGGGACGGGTGAGCCATATGTGTATGTTCCACATCCTTCGTCTGCTGATCCATCGAAAGGCTTTCGAGTTTTTGCGGCTCTCGAAAATTCGGCAGATCCAGTAGTCACGACGCTCAACTGTGTCGGTGGTTGTGGCTTGCTAGAGTCGTATCTCCCAGATGGGAGCAACACAACAGCAAGCAGCTATACGTATGGGGTTTCTCAGGGTGTACCTGTGTCTTTTAATGATAATGAAGGAAATGGAGTGGAGCCTATTCCTGGCTACAGGTGCGGCGGTACTTCTTGCAATGTGTGCGACCAGGGTACTTCTGGGTGTATTTATACAACCTTACAAGAATGTGTTGATAGTGGTTGTAATGAGATGCAGGGGACACCCTAGTTGCAGTTGTCCTATAGACTTGTTACTATGAAGTGAGATCTTAGATCAAGGGTTATTGGTTTATGCACGCTCGAAAGTTTCGACCCAACAGTCAATCAGGTTTTACCTTGATTGAGATTCTCATTGTCATTGTGATTATTGGTATTTTGGCAGCGATTGGTCTGGGGTCATTTCGCTCCTCTCAAATTAAATCAAGGGACTCTCGGCGTAAAAGCGATTTAAAAAATATCGCCACAGCACTCGAACTGTACTACAATGACAAACGTTCATACCCACTTGGCGATGGGAGCGGTGGTTTGCTAGCCTGTAGTGGATCGGGTGCGACTTGTACAGCTGGTTTAGTAATGAGTGATGGAGGAGCTACCTACATGGTTCAGTTTCCTGGTGATCCAGGTTCTAGCTCCTACTACTACGACACAGATGCTTCGGGTTCTTACTTCCGGTTGTATGCCAGACTTGAAAACGCATTAGATTCACAATCTGCCCAGGTTGGGGGCGAAGCAGCAGTATATGATGGGAAAGACTGTGGTGCCGCAGAGTGCAACTATGGCATTTCAAGTTCAAACCAAACGTTACCTAATCCAGAAGTGCCATAGTAGTAATAGCAGTAACGACGAGTCAAGGATTTTCATATTATGAAACCCTTTTTGTTCAGCAAAAGCAGACAGCAGGGCGGCTTTACTCTCATCGAGTTGCTGGTAGCTATCTCAATTATTGGGGTCTTAACAGCTGTATTGGTTGCGAATATGGTTGGAGTACGTGAAAGAGGTAACGACGCCAAGAAGAAAAACGACCTACGTCAGTTTAAAACTGCGCTGAGACTTTTTTACAACGATTTCCAGTCATATCCGGACAATGATGAGTTTCCAACCTATTTGACTCATGGGGGGTCGTTTACAAATGGCTCTGGTGTTGTCTATATGAAGGACTTACCAGAAGGGGTGAGTTATGATTCTGTCGGTGGAGATACTTTTTTGATCTCTGTTGAGCTCGATAATGCCGGAGATGAAGATATTTGTTTGAGTGCGACTCGCTGCGGACAATCATGCACTGAGGGCACTAGTACCACTTACTATGAATGTGCGGATTAGGTAGTGAGTACTCCGGAGAAGAGAACCCCATTGGCTAAAGAATTTGTGGCGGAGCATTGGTCAAAAATTTTAGTTGGCACGCTGGCAGGTGCGGCCATCTTATTACTTATCAGGTACTATCGCAGGCGGAAGCTTGGTCAAGTTACGACTGAAGAGGAAAGAGAACTGCAAACTCTAGAGCGCGAGGCAGTGTCTGGTCACCAAGAAACACCTGTTCTACTTGAAACTGGGTTGGCCGCAATTGAGTTGCCAGGTGCCAGGGAGCTTGCGGAAGAGTTGGCCGGGGAGCTTCAGGGTGCTGCAGGAAGTACTATGAAAACTCTCTCTGAGTTGCGCAGAAAGTAGTGGTGAGAGTGCGATTATTGGTTGAAAGGTATGTCGTTTTTATGGTAGTATTGACATACTATGCAAAGAATCACTGTTGGCACAAAGAACCAGATTGTCATTCCACTTGAGATTAGAAAAAAAATCTCTGGCCTTCGGCCTGGCGCATCCGTAGAGGTCTATGCTTTAGATTCTGACACAATTGCTATTAAGGTTCCCGAAGAAAGTTGGATCGAGCGCAGCTATGGTTTTCTCAGCACCGTATGGCCAGAAGATGCTGCTAAGCAAGTCAAAAAGCAACGGGAGTCATGGGATGCCAAATAGTAAAATCGTGTTCCTCGACACGAATGTATTCATCTACTTTTTTCAGTATAATCCTAATTTTAGCGCCGATTCAAAAAGAATTTTTCAAAAAATTACTGCGAATAAGTTGCGAGCAGTCACGAGTGTATTAACTTTGACAGAGTTATTATCTATTTCAGCCCCAGAATTGATGGTACAAAAACTTTTGCGGCTGCTGCTTGAAATTCCTAATTTGGAAATAGTGCCTATTAGCTCAGACGCAGCAATTGAGGCAGCAAGATTGCGTAGGCAGTATGGTTTTAGTACGCCCGACTCAATTCAGATTGCAGTTGCTCTAGAAAAAAAGGTTGGCAGACTTATCACAAATGACAAGCAACTAAAGAAGTGCAAAGAGTTGGTTGTTGAACTACTAAAGTCGGCGTAACATCTTCTCACTTAGTTTATTACCCACCAGTTAAACTGTACCTCTTTCCCAATCGCCTCATCAAATCCAACTACGAACTGACCCTCTTTCTCATCAGTATCTCCATTTTCAGCCGTCTGTGATTTGACATATAAGACTTTATTTTCGGTGCTGCCCACTGGTGTTACATAGATGAGTGAGCTGCCCGTCAGGTGCTCAGACTTGATGATGACCTCTTTGATGTTGGCTGCAATGGCAGCTTTGCCGGAAGTCTTGTTGGCAGTGACGGCGTCTGTTTCGTTGGCTGGTGCGCCGAGTGACTCGCTCCCCACACCAATGCCGCCGGCGAATGCTGCTCGGCCTTGTGCGGAGATAGTAGCGACTGGTGCACCGAGTTCGTTGATGATCTCGAAGCGAGATTCCTTCACTTGCCCAGACTCAGTTGCAATGCCGGCAACTTGGACTTGGAAAGGATTACCGTATTCAGCAGGCTGCAATAAGTTGCTCAACAGACTGCCTTCCACTCTGACGTTGCCCGCAACTGCCAAGTTGCCGGTGATGTTGACCTGGCCATTCTCATTAAGCTCCATCAAACCAGCGAGTAAAGAAAGTGTTCCTTTGCCGGAAGGTTGAATTGCCAAGATCTGGGATTCGCCTGGCGCAGCTGTGTACTCAATCAGGCCATCTGCAATGTGCATGCCTTCACCCACGAAGAGATTTTGGCGAACTGCCAGCGAGTTGTTGATGTAGGCTGAGCCATTGACCTTGAGGTAGTCGTTGATGAAGGCAGCGCTAGCGGTGAGGGTTGCATCGTCAGTGGTTAACTCCAGATCTTCTAGGTTGAGGTTGAGCTCAGCAGAGGAACTGGCGTCGATGCCTACTGTTGAGATGGTTTCGTGTAGATCTGCTAGGTTTCCAGGCTCGGCACTCTCGGTTGCAGCAGGGGCTTGACCGGTTTTTTGCAGTAAAATTTCAAGCAGAGAAGGCTCATCAAATGCAGCGGCGACTTTGGACTCAAACCCGTCGATGTTGTTGGCGTAGAGTGTGCCAGAGACGGTAGCATTCACCAGGTCAGCAGTCTGGGCTTTGATCGATTCAAACTCTGCCATGCGACCCTCAAGTGTGGCCAGGCGGACGGACTCGGCACTGATGGTGGCGGCAGTGACTGTTTCAGCAACTAACTCGCCAGAGATGGATGCGCTGCCAGCTGTAAGTTCGCCCAACGCCGTCAAGCGGGCAGAGGAGAGAGTGCCTGCCACAGTTGCGTCCCCGGTGACAACAAGCTCGCCAAGCTTGGTTTTGCCAGTGGCGTCAATGCTGGCGATGGTTGCACCACTCGGGTTGGTGACGGTGAAGGACTCATCTTCGTCGAGCGTGACTTGGGCGAGTGGGCTGACCAGGTCTTCTTGCTGGACTGTATCTCTGACTACGCCAGCGACGAAGTCGCGCAAGGATTGACCGGCAATGGTGATGCTATCTGTACTTAGGTTGGCAATCTGGGCGGATTGCTGGACAATGAGCTCTCTGGTTGTGGTGAGACCAGCTGTTAAGCGAGCTGAGATCACGTCTGCAAAACCCGCGATGTTGTTCAGCTGCGCACCTGTGTTCGTGGCTGTGGCTACGAATTCAGTATCCTCTTGACTGATAGTTACCTGACCTGCCGAGTCGAGCGCTAGATTCTGTTGTGCGCCCGCAACGACTGCCAGCTGTGCTTGTTGTTGTTGTATTCCATTCGCAAGAACAGCGGTGAGATACGCATAGTCGATGCCGTCAATCACGCCAGTTTCATCATGAATTACCACCTCGGGTGCAATCAGATCCATCTCCTCGGCAATGAAGCCTACTCGACGCTTGGTTCGTGTTAGATCGCCTTCTTGGTACGCTTTGTAGTTGAAGAATACAGGACGCATTAGCTGAATCTGCTCAAGACCATAGGAGAGCGACTCAACATTCTCTTTATATCGGATGGATGAAGTTCCACATGCGCCACTTTTAAGTTCAATGTCACCAGAGGTGGAAAGTGTGCATAGGGTACGATCATCTGCCACGGAAACAGATTGGGTAATTCTTGCTGTTCCCTCAACGTGTAGTGTTTGGCTGGCTGTCGTGGTTCCCAATCCCAAGTTACCAGAGGAAGTAATGCGAGCTCTTTCACCAACGGAAAAGCCGTTCACCCTACTATGAAACGCTATGTAACTTGAATAGTTGCCATCAGTGGCGTTTTCTTTACCGACACTTATGCCTCCCATGCCCGCATATGAGCCACCAGAGTTATATTTGTTGTAAAACATTAGACCTGCCTCAGGGCTGCTGTTATATGCTGTAGTGCTATTTGCGATAACAGTCTGAAACTGTAGTGCACCATCCGTTATTGGCGCACCCTGTATATCAAGAGTAGTGACTGGTGCCGTAGTGCCAATACCAACATTTCCTGCAGTGGGTTGAAGTAAAACATAGCTGGAAGTACGAGTGCCATTGCTGGTGCCATGTAGTGTCAAGTTGCCATTTGCTGCGTCAGAGCCGTAGATGGTGGCATTGTCTGAGGTAAAAGTAAGCGAGGTTGCGCCACCTAGGCTGAGTGCAGAAGAGGAAGTTATTGTAGCTAGGCTTG
>CAZBTU010000052.1:0-8021 GCA_964494905.1 uncultured Pseudomonadales bacterium
CAACACCAAGACCGTCAGTGCTAGTTGACCAGAGCTGCCAGAGACAATGTTAGGTCTTCTGAGGTGCTTGCGAGCAACACGGCTAAAGACTGAGTCTAACTGGGCAGTTCTTTCTTGATGGGCCAGAGGCGAAGGTACGGGCGCGCTGGTAGCATCAACTGAGCCAAGGTTAGACGATACACGAATAGGCACTGCAGCGATGGTTGATACAGGTTGTTTGGGTGAAACTGCCGGTTTTGGGCGGTTAGGATCAGCGTCTAACACCTCGAGTGGCTGAGCGCTCTCGAGAGAAGCAAAGAGCTCGGGGAACCACTGAGGTTGTGGCATGATGCCTTGATTGGCAGTCCAGTTAGAAAACTGTTGGATACTGACTAACTTGCGACGGATACTCGAGTGTTTAAGGCCTGCACCGAGCTGTTGCCTCAAGAAAAGAATCACTTTGGGTTTTGTGATGAGTTTTGTAAGCTCTGTTTCTGCGCCAAAGTGAGCAAATTGACCGATGTCACTGCGATAATTTTTTATGGTTGAGTATGAGCAGCCGTTGCTTTTGAGTGCTAAACAGAATTCATGTACGAAAACGTTAGTCTGGGTAGGGGGATAGCTTTTGATGAAGGCTGTGACGAGTGCTTGGGCGCTGCTTGGATGGCTGGCACCGATTGGTGATTGCCAGAATTCTGCAAGTCGTTCGAGATTCCAAAGTGTCCAATCAGTTTTGTTTTCCACTACAGCCGCGAGCGCCAGTGTGGCTTCGTGGGCTGCACGGTCAAATACACCACGCTGCGACAGGAATGTGGAAAACGACACAAAGATGCTGGAAAGATATGCTGGTTGGGCAAACATACTGTTGAGTTGCAGAGAACGGTGTAATTCAGATTCGTTAGACGGTTGGCAGCGCAGTGTATCCAGTCTAGTGTACTTGAGACCACTCGGTCAATACCTCAAGTTATGACCACTCTGACTCCAATTTTTGCAAAAAAAATCACTTGAGAAGCTTGCGGCAATATTATTACTTTTTCATAAGTTTCATGAGAATCATAATCAATCAAATCGTACTGATAAAAACACGAATCATCGCAAGGTGTATTACTTTGATATAGAAACTAGTGTGATTGTGCAATTCCACTGAGCGTTGTGTATTGGAGCAATTATCTGTATTATGTGAATGGAAAATTAAACACTTGCCAAAGAATGGAAATGAATGATCTGGTACAAAACATTGGCACTATTTCTTTTCCACAATCTTGGCATCTTCCTAACTTTCGGTAGATAACATTAAAATAATGGGATACTTAATCATATTAATAGTAGAGCAATTAATGCAATAGTAGTTAAATTTTAAAATGCAATAGAAATATTACCTGCACTGAACGCGCAAAAAAACCAAACTAAACACAAAATCCAGGAGGAGATAAACGCAGAAATGAAAAAAAATACAGAAATGATATTACTAGCGCTCTATCCTGCAAGTAATGATCAATGGTTCTTACCACTGCATGCCATATACGCTCTAGTACCACAACTCTCGGGTGGTGGAAAGCGGTCTTTAGTGCACTTACTTAAGAAAGAGGAGTACATAACAACAGTACAAGTTGGAACACAAACCCGGGTTTATTTAGATAGCCGAGGCAGAGAGCTACTCATCAGTCGATTTCCGGCTCTTTCAGAAAGGTGGGGGCAATGGAGCGGTGGGTGGGCTTGCTGTGTCTTTGTGGAGGCTCCACGCTTTGATCGTCAGTTTAGGTATCTGAGGCAACTGTTGCTCAAAGAAGGTTGCTTTGCTCTGAGCCGAGGGGTTTATATTGCACCCTTTCCATTTACTTCAACACTCATGGGTGAGTTGAGTGATAGGTATATTGCGGCCACAGCTGTTTTTACGGTCGGACAGTGGCAGTTTCAGCGAGAGCATAGTTTTGTACTAGCTCATATGGGAATTGCTGATGTCCTCACGGCTTACTCTGGAGTTAGCAGTGAGATCACTGATTTGCTAGGGGTAATTGGCAACTCAACAACAGCGTCTGATCAACAAAAAAAACTCATCCGTACGGTGTTCGATCGGTTTTGCGAAAGTTTGGGGCACGATCCTGGATTTGCTTCGTATTACAGGGGAGGGCTACAAATGCCCACTCAGTTGCTCAGTGCCTTGCAACCCTTATTACAGCTCTTGTCACAAGACTAAACGATTACTGTTCAGGTATCTTTGTTGCCAGCAAACGCTAAATTTGCTCGTTATTTCGGGTGTATATGATCTTTGATAAATTAGAATCATTTATATCCTCATTATTGTATATATATGCTAATTTCTAATTTGCGGTAATATCATATCCAGGCATTGCGTTAAATAATCGGCAATAATGCAATTATAATAATATGGATAATGTTCGTTTTATTGTTCGGAGTCTGATCGGTAAAAACGCAACAATGGGAACAAAAGAATCTTTTTATATTATTGTTTATTATCCCATAATATCATTCGTAGTTTTATATCGTCTTATCTTCGCTTATAAATTTAAAAACAGAAGAAAGTTATTGTTAGCTCAACCATATCACCCAAGTATGATTATAAGTTTTAGTTATTCAGTTTAATAGAACCTTCTTATTGTTAATTTTTGCAGTTCAGCCAGAGAATGCTGCGATTACACATTGATAGTTTTATTTATTTGCATTGAGTGAGCCTCGTGCCTCATCTGTCAGTTGCACAACATATAACTAGGGATATGAAACTTTGCGGGCAACTACTGCTTGTCTCTGGAAATAGCAGAGCTTGAGTAGGTACTGCTAGACCTATTGATTCATCTTCCTGAAACTATCTATCGCTATAAACGAAGGTTCTTTTCGGAAAGTGTTCGCAATGCTGTTAGACGGGTATTAACACTTCTTGTATTGGCTTGAGCGTGATGGCGAGTGGGGCAGAGGTACGCGTGGCGACAGCTTCTCTGTAGGATACTGCTTGATTGTCTTCAACCCAAACATAGCCGAGCTTGCTGACCGCTAGCTGGTATACACCAGTGGTAATACGAGTTGCAAATTGACCATTTTCGTCAGTTCTTAGTAACACACGGGTTTGCCCAGTCACTTCGTCCGTCACCCGAATAATGGCGTTCTCAATGCCCATGCCGTGACTATCTGTGACTGTCCCAGCCAGTAGTGGTGTCCGAGAGCGAATAAATAGTCGGCGACCAAAAAGAATCAGATACATACCCAGGATGATGAAGTTCAAAACTGTTGGATAGAATAGGGTTACCACACAAGAGAAGATAAAGAGCGGCAGGACTAGGTTGCGGAGTTTAAAACGAGCCGCAAACAGCCTCAGCCTGTCTCTCCAGGTCTTATCACTGCGTTTGTGCAAGAGACTATCCACTGGCACCAAGAACAGCGGCTCACTCGAGCGAGTGTCGAGGTAGAATAACTCCCCTCGGTAGAACTCTCTCAGCGTCAAATACGATGGTCGAGGCTTTGTGGTTGGGAAGTGATAATCTTGATGATCGACGGTTAGGGTGTATTCACCAGACGGAAGTTCAATACCTTGATACACTCCATTTTCGTCACTAATTGCGGTCTCAAGAATTTGCTCATCGAGTTCTTGGTGTGTACTGCGGAATGTAAGCAACGCATATGAAACTGGTTCGTATGTCTCAGCGTTAAACACCAAACCCTGCGGTTCGCTCGGTGGCAGCAAGCCAATGGCTTGTAGGATTTTGACCAGGAGTCTCCAGGAAAGTTGTCCGCCAAACTCAAGCAGCAAATTCAGCAAACTGAGTGAGGGAATTGCTGCAGTAGCTATCAGGGCAGAAACAGGGGCAACTAATCGCACTGGCTCGATTATTGCTTCGCGAAGGCCATTTGGTAGTATCTCGATGATATCTCGTATCACTGGGGGCAGTTGCTGTTCTACTCGCTGAGCAATACGAATTACACTTTCCCGTGGTGGGGTTATTGGAATTGAGATGATTGGACCACTTGGTGTGGCTGTGGGCAGTGGTGTAGTAGGGGGTGCTGACGGGAGGGGGGTAATGGTGGCGTTTGGAGTACTAGCTGGTGTAGGAGTTGGAGTAGGACTGGGACTGGGCTGAGGAGGGAATACGATGATGATTTCTTTAATGAGAAAGGGGATGTTATTTAGTACGCTCACATTGCCAGCGCCATCAGTAATTGTGAAACTTAAGTACATTGTAACTCCTCGGGGGAGCACGCCTAGTTGCACTGACCAGTCACCACTAGATCCGATGGTGAAAGTGAACGTTTGGGTGGGTTCGTCAGGAATGGTGACTGTCATGACCACATCAGCATCAACTTCACCAGTGCCTGCGATCTCTGGCTCGTTGTCCTCGAGTTCAATGGGAGAACTAGGAATGGTACTTACGTCTTGGGAAGAAATGGACACTGTTTGATTACCAATCTGAGTGACGACAAACACAGGCGCTTGAGTATCAATAGTGAATGACCAGGTAACAGAGTCAGTTGAGTTATCCGAACTATCGTATGCGGTAATTTTCCAGGTATGCACTCCATTCGCCAGATTTGAGGTTGGAGTAAGGCTGTATGTGCTATCACCACTGTTGTACACCAGTGTGTATTGGCCATTTGTTGTCGAGGTCACGGGTATGCTGCTGAACAATACCGACCCGTCTACCGTTAGCGTATATGAGGCCATAGCAACGTTGTCAGTGCTGGCTTGCCAGACAAATGTAGGCGTATCATCGTTGAGTATGCTCCCGTTAGTAGGGGAGATCAGGATTGGCGTAGAAGGGGCAATGTTGTCAGGAACCAGGGCTGTGACAGTTGTACTTTCATCGATTGCTTGAACAGGATCAACCGTGACTACCCCGAGCAGTACAGTTGCCGATAATATTGCACACAAAATGTATCCAATTAGGAATGACCGTGATCTAGTCTTCATACCGCTTGAGCTGATCCTTTTCCATTTCGGTCAGTTTCTTCTCAAGCAAATCTATTCGCTCACGGTTTTGGGTCCTGCGGTGGAGGATATGGTTGCGGATAGTGATTCCCATGGCGAGGATGGTAAGCAAGACTATGAGGAAAGCAATAATCAGTTTGATGGGAACAAGCCAAAAGCCAGTGTTGGCCATGACAACAGAACCCTGCTCACCAAAACTCATGGTTAACTTGGCTCGGTAGTAGCCCCATCCCCAAACCCGATCCCATTGTCCGTCAAACTGGCGGCTCATAAAAGGGAATACATTTTTGGTGTCAATGGAAATAGTATCAATTTTTTGACCAATGATATTGTAAATATCAATCCCAACTTGGGGGCGGATATGGATATCAGATTGATTTTCTACCAAGTAGCTAAACGGCACGGGGCCATACTCCGAGAAGTTGCGGAACTGGAAACTGCGGATGTACGCTTCTTCATTAATGGGTCCTTCTACTGTCAGGTAAACGAGCGTACCAACTTTTTGGCTGACAGCTGAGGCCGCCGCATCAGTTGGCGCCACAAGATTCTCCCCAGGTTCGGTGGTTGGCTCGTGAGTCAACATGGCGTAATGGCCGCCCGGAAGAGCATCCTCTGGCACTTGGATTAAAGCTGTTAAGCCGACTGTTTGGTTTGGAGCAATTGTTTGTGTGCTTGGAGCGATTACGAGCCAGGAAGCTAGGCTCCAGCGGTTGCTAACAGTATCTGAAATAGGCACAGGAGTTTCACCGTCCTCGGCGATGATAAAGTTGCGGGCTGTGGAGAGAATGGTAACCGGTCGGGAAGAAGTGTTTTTAACTTGTAGCTGAATCTGGGTTTTTTCTCCTGGTTTGAGATGAAGTGAACCATCATCGCCTAGCCTAGGGGGAATTGCCGTTAGTGTAATTTCGAGAGGGGCTTGTAGCGTCAGCTCTTGAGCATTAACAGGCTGGCAATAACTTAACGCCAAAATGCTCACTAGCGCCAATAAAGCAACGAGCGGTAGGCGATAAAAGCGGTGGGCAGCAGTTTGCATAATGTTCTTTGTTTTTAACTCAACCCTTTTTAGACTTAAAAAGTTGCAGTTGCAGTATAGGTAATGTAGTTATCATAGGCACCAGCAGACTGAGTACTAGAAATGACGGCTTTGTAGCAAACATTGACGTTCTGGCTGTCCGCAACTGTGCTACTGCTAAACAGTGTCACTGGGGTTTGACTGTCCTCGGCATCAGCGAACTGGCGAGCACAGTATGCTCCTGCGCAGTTGCCGGTTGCTGTGGTGTATTCAAAAGCAACTGAAGCTGCATCGCTATTGTGGATGGTATAACCGAAGCCCTTGGTGGCTGTCAGTGCCCACTCGTCAGATGCTGTATGACTCATTGCTGCGTTGTCGCCTGCAGCATCACGAATACAGTCAGCGCCAGTATTGTCACCTGTACAGGTACCACCATCTAAGCCAAGCTGGTCGTTCTCAATGGCTGTGACAGCGTAACCATTGGTGGCATTAGTGGACACGGTCAAAGTCTGCGCGGCATGGGTGAAACTACCAATGGACAACTCACCCAGGGGGACAGTGCTGGCGGTTGTAGTAACACCTGTTGAAATTCCACACGTACTCGTGCTACTGGACACGCCGGCGATGGTGAAGGAAATCTGTGGTGCAACAGTAGCCGTAACGCGAACCGCCTCGATTACACCGACGGCTGTGGTGACTGAATCAGCAACAGCAAAACTACTGTTGATTTGGTGGATGACAATGTTGTACGAATCGGCCGTTCCGGTGGTGTGGCCGCTCGCTGGTGCAGGGTTGATAATATTGCTAATTTCAATGTAATCATTGGTCGTACCGTCAAAAGCTGTTCCGATTGCACCGTTGCCAGAATATGCACATTCATACGCGTGGTAGTCGGTACCAGAGATGGTGATGGCAGAAGCACTGGCTGTTCCTGCAACGAAATCGTAGCCAGAGATATCATCAGGACAAGTAACTGTTGGTGCGCTACTACCAAAATCAAAGTAGCTTTGATCTGGCAGTCCATCAGCAGCGTTTGTGTTGTTGGCTAGGGCAGGCACTAAGATGCGAAACCGACCGTTGGGGATGGCATTGGCAGTCGTGAACCGGACACGTAAGTTACCAGAACTGGTGGCTATTACATGGTCGCCACTGTCAGCATCACCGCTCGCCAGGACAGGGGTGACACTGAAGGTGTCTGCGTCCACTACCTCTGTCACAGTGTAGCTTCCTAAGCTACCAGCCTCGCCAATAAGAACGCTCTCACCATACACCAGCTGAGCAGTGGAAATAGATGCCCAACTACTCGTGGTAATCGTGGCGCTCGAACCGCCGACAGTGTTGCCCGCTGCCAATGCTCCTGAAAAGGACAAACGAGAGTTAGACATAGTGACCGATGCACTCGTTAAGTTGGCAGATTGGCTCTTTTCGACATGTCCGCCAGTAACAATCAAACAACCAAAAATGACCAACAAAGCGACTAGTTTTTTGTGCCTGTGAAGGTGGGACAGTAATGCTTGCATGAGCGCTTTCTGTGATTTCCGTGACCGGATGTAACTTCGAAATCACCGCAATAACTCAGTCTACTGCGTTTCCTTCTTCCTGGCAACAGGGGGTTAGCTATATTTAGTTACTTTATGTACTCAAGGGTCTAAAAAAGATTTTAGAGTCTGACTTTTTTGACATTTAGAGAGTGGTAGAAAATGGCGAGGAGCAGGCTGACAGCGAGTACAATTAAGCCAACGTAGGGCAGTGCGATCACGGTCACTCGTTGTTGGGCAAGAGGTCGATGGACTGGAGCGTCTTCTGTCCCTGGCTCAACAGTGGTTAACTGTAAGTCGATTTGATACATCCCCAATAGCCAGTCAGGTTGGTATTGGATTGCAACCGGATCAGCAACCTCACCATCCTCACTAAGAGTTGACTGTGCTCTAGCGCGGCGACTGCTGTTGCCTAAAATTACATCAGGAAAGAGTCTGAATTCCTCAAGCACTGCTCCTCGCCAATTCCGTATGGTGATGGTTCCATTGATGGCTTGGGCAGAGATGCCGCGATTGGTGATGAGTGGTTCAATGGTCAAGCTGCTAAACATATCAA
>CAZBTU010000053.1:0-7671 GCA_964494905.1 uncultured Pseudomonadales bacterium
AGCAAAAAGGAGGCCTTCCAATGCGGAAGACCCAAGTGAAGACAGTTAGTCATTGTGACTAGTTGAAACAAAACTCAACTTTTACTTTACCCTCTCCTCCCGCCAGGCAGCCAATCGCTTCTATGGGACCGATAGACAGCAGCTATCAGTTTGGTTTTTGAACAGGAAATAAAACTGCCAAAAACAAACTCGAGACTGCGACTCTTGCAGGTGAACGGAAGTCAACTCACTGAGTATAGTTGGCACAGGCGGCGGTTAGCTTTTATCCGAAAAAAAGCAATCAACTACATACACAAAGTCAAAGTCCCGGAGTAAAACCCGGGACTTTTTTTTGGTTCCTCGGGAAAAAAAACACAGCACTTCCAGTGCAAAGCAACACTCAGACCAATCATTCCTAAGTATTTTGTGGGCTGGGAAGTTATGCCACACACTCTATCAGGGTGGAGTCGAAAGTAACGTACGTTCTCTATTATCAATTTCGTCCCAGAGAAAATCATAGATTTGTTGTGTTCTCGGGTACTGCTCAGCTATGAGCCTTTTGAGCGTTTCATATTCTGGTATTTGAAAATTCTGTAAGTAAATCAACATTTTTTCGGCTAACGCTCTCAGCTGCTTTTTTTTAACCTCAGTTGCAGTGGTTTTTTTTGCGGTCACGTCATATGCCTCAACCGCTAACTCATAGACTTCGTCCCACCAGTCCAAGGTTTCTTGCCAGTGAGCGCTATGCACTTTGTCTTGTGCCAGGTGTTGAGCGCAGGTTGCCTTGAGAGACAGGAGCTCTGCAACAGCTTCCGCATCTTCAGAAGGTTTCGGTGTAATGTCGAGGACAATTGTTCTCAGCAGCTCATGTATTTCGATGAGTACTTTTTCGTTGTTTGCAAGAAGCTGGGTGCCTGAGATAAATGCAAGCTGCGACTGCTCAATCTCGACAAGTTCCCCGGCTATATCGAGTGTGTTTAGTGCCGAATTGACTGAGGCTATTTGCTCATAGATAGATGAGGGGTTTTTGAGCGACTCTGCCGTTCTATTGCAGAGTTCAGCCACTGACTGTGTCGCGGATTCTAATGATTCAGTAAGCTCACCATACTCTTCCCCATGTGCTTTTACATCAGACAGTGAGGCAAAAGCTAGGCCATTCAGCAATGCCAGCTTGTAGTGAGGATGAACGTGTGGTTTCAGTCGAGCAAGTAGCCGCAGTGCAACAGCAGAATCAGAATGATATGAAGTATGTTGCAGGACAAACTGTGTTAAGGGGAGGAGGTATTGTGGTGTAGCGTCCGCCGATTCAAGTTGATCAAACAGCACATCCTTCTTTTGCGCTAAGGTTTGCCGATGATCGGATGTGAGCTTGAGCCCATTTTCTTTTGCCAACGAATCGAGTTGCTCTGTGAGTTGCAAAAATTCAGCAATCTCAGGCAGCCGCCAAGGAGAATCGAGCACATTTCCGGCCGTGAGATTGTTGAGAACGTTCTCGCAAAGCTCAACTAAAAGTTCGAACTTCTCCTGAGATAGTTCAGTTATTTTTGTTTGTTCGTGTACCTGTTCAAGGGCTTGTTCGGGATCCATACCGCTTACAATTATAGTAGGAGCGCGTCGGTCTGAATAGTCGTGCGCAGAGATTTTTTGTTATACTGACAACATGAAACCAATTGTGATGCGGCCACAGCCGGTTCGTTCAACTGGGACAACTTCTGCTAGAACAAACTTACCAAGTGCAGCTGTTGCGCCGAAAAAGGGGTTTGGTGAGGACAGGGCGAATATGATGCAACAACAGCTTGCTCAGTCACTCAGGGAGAGAAGAATTGTGGCAGCAGCAGAAGCTGGAACAGCCAAGACGGATCAGAGTCTTTCTTCCGCACTCAAGCAGCGTGGTCAGTTAATCGAGCGAAGAATTGACACACTCAACCAACAGCTGGACGAGCATACCTAGTCAAGTAAAAAACTTCAATGAACCTGATGTAGTTACCCGAGTATGGTGAGTTTTTCCCGTGCTATACTGATGACCATGTCCGACCAAACCATCACCTGTCCCAAGTGTTCTGCGCACATACCACTTTCCCAAGCGCTAACCGCACAGCTTGAATCTCAGTATGCTGAGCGGCTAGAAAAACAACTTGCAGATGAGAAGCGCAAGCTATGGGCTCTAGCAATGCAAGCTGCAGAGAAAAAGCAAGGGAGTGCACTCAAATCACTGGAGATCACACTCAAAGAAAAAACCGAAAAACTAGAGGCTGCCGAGAAAGTGGAGTTGGAACTGCGTAAAAAATCGGCTGACATTGCTGAGCGGGAGCGCAAACTGGAATTGGAGTTGGCTCGTAAACTTGATGCCGAGAGGGCGACTTTGATTGTCAAAACAAGGCAAGAAGAAGCCGTCGCATTTAACCAAAAGATTCAAGAGAAAGATACCCAGTTGGAAAGCATGAAAAAGACCATTGAAGACTTGCGGCGAAAAAGCCAGCAGGGCTCAATGCAAGTGCAAGGTGATGCACAGGAGAGATCGCTCAAAGAGCTACTTACTGAAAAGTTTCCGCTCGACCTTATCTCGGATGTCCCCACAGGTGTGAACGGCGCCGACCTCATACAAGTTGTTAATGGGAAAATTGGCAGTCCGGTTGGGACAGTTGTGTGGGAGTCTAAGAACACGAAGGCATTCAGTGACGCTTGGCTTGCCAAACTCAAGCAAGATCAGGGAAAGGTTCGAGCCGAGTTAGCTGTGCTTGTTACTCAGGTATTGCCACCTGGCATGCAGGCATTTGGCGTCATAAACGGCGTCTGGGTCGTGGGTATCGAGTATGTAGTGCCAGTTATTGCTGCGCTTCGTCTGCAGTTGATAGAAATGAGTAAAGTTCGCCAATCACTCAGTGGTCGCGACGAGAAGATGTCGCAGCTGTTTGAGTACTTAATTGGTCCCCAATTTAGGAATAGAGTGGAAAACATGGTGCTGGCTTTTGTCAGTCTCAAACAAGATCTCGAGACAGAGAAGCGATCGTTTCAGCGTATCTGGAGCAAGCGAGAAAAAGAGTTAGAGAAGGTGATGGCAAATACGGTTGGAATGTACGGCGACTTACAAGGAATTGTCGGAGGGTCATTGCCCTCAATTCCCCATTTGGAGTTAGCAGACGGTATTGATGCCCAACTTGATGCGCAACCGCCACTTATTGATGTCCCATGACAAATGAGTTCAAAAAGGCATATGAGCGACTGAATCCAGAACAAAAACGTGCGGTCAATTCTTTGGACGGACCAGTAATGGTGATGGCTGGACCGGGGACAGGTAAGACCCAGGTTTTGGCGACACGGATTGGGCAGCTATTACTCCAGACAGATGTTCAGCCGCAGAACATTTTGGCACTGACGTTCACAGATGCTGCAGCCGTTACAATGCGTGACAGACTGGTGACACTTATTGGACAGCCAGCATACTCAGTTCAGATCATGACGTTTCACAGTTTTTGTGCTCAAGTGATCGAGACGCATTCGGACAGTTTTCCCTTAGAAAGAAATAGCAAAGCACTGCTTGAGCTTGAACAGTACCAAATAATGGGTGAAATTCTTGAGGAGTTGCCCTTGGTGGCATTGCGTCCGCTCAATAGGCCATTATTCTTTCTCAAGGACTGCCTTAAGGCTATTTCCGAGCTGAAGCGCGAGTATATCTTGCCTGAGGATTTTAATAGATTGGTGAGCGAAGAGTTGAGTGCATCAGAAAATCTCAGCGATCTTTCTGTTGCACAACAAAGGCTTTTAGAGCAACGGCTTGCAAAGCAACAGGAACTTGCTACCGTTTATGCACAGTATCAGCAACGACTACAATCAGCCCGTCGGTATGATTTCGATGACATGATTGGTTTGGTAGTACATGCATTTAATACTGACGAACTATTACTGCAAGAGTACCAGGAACAACTACAGTACATCCTCGTCGATGAGTACCAAGATACGAACGCTGCACAGAACACGTTAGTTTCTTTGCTCAGTTCCTATTGGGGTGAACGGGCAAATGTGTTTGTGGTCGGCGATCCGCACCAGTCAATATATAGATTCCAGGGGGCATCACTCGAAAACATGCTCGGTTTTCTAGCCAAGTATCCTGAAGCCTTAGTCATAACTCTGAAACAAGGGTATCGTTGCGGACAGGTTATTTATGAGGCAGCGCATCGGCTTATTACAGAAGAACCAGTTGCTATTCCAGCCACAGTTTCTTCATCGGCTCAACAGGTACTCAAACAAGCCCTTGAGACGCAGCTTGTGGCTGAAGTGGCACACCAAGGAGAGGTTGAGATCGTGTCACTTGCGACACAAACGGCCGAACTACTGTTCATAGCTGAGCGAGTTCAAGAGCTTCGTTCCCGGGGGGTGGATTTGTCCCATATCGCAGTTCTGTATCGCAAGAACAGCCAAGGCAGTGATTTGGAAACAGTGTTTGCTCGAATGGGAATTCCGTACCGAATTGAGCGTGGGGCAAATGTACTTGATATTGAGTTTATTCAACAGCTCAATACGCTCTTCCAGTTGTTGTATAGCATGAGTGCTGCCAAAACTGTCGATGATGCAACAGCTTTCTCGGTACTGTCGTATCCATGGATGGCTTTGGATTCTTTGGTCTTATATAAACTTGTGCGCATAGCTCGGACGAGTCAGAAGCAGATGACTGAGCTAATGTTGCTTGATTGGGAACAATTGCAAGCGTACCAAAGCCAGAGCCTGCACCCACTGACAAAGGAAGAACACGAGAAGTTACACGCAGTAGCGATTACTTGGGTGGGACTTTTAACTCTAGAGCCGACTTTGCCGTTCACACATTGGTTTTTGAGTGTTCTGCAGCAGAGTGGTGCGTTAGATTGGGTGGTTGAACAGCCCGATGCTGTTGAGTTGATTGGCAGTGTTCAAGGGTTGTTTGCATACTGTCAGTCGTTAGCTGCGAGCAACAAGTTGTTTCGGCTGTCAGATTATATCCAAACAATAATTATTGTTGAGGAGCAGGGAATAGCGATCCGCCAGGAAGACTTGCGTCTCACCAAGAACGCTGTGACACTGAGTACCGCACACAGTGCGAAAGGAAAAGAGTGGGAGCACGTTTTTGTGTACCAAGCTGTTGATAGTGTTTGGGGTGGTGGACGGAATATGAATTCTTTGCCTTTACCTTCGGGAGTACTTCAATATGAACAGACAGAAGATAAAAAAGCCGCACTACAGGCTGATGAACGCCGGCTCTTATATGTTGCGCTGACTCGTGCGAAGAAGCACGTAGTGTTAACACATGCCGAGTTCGACATTGAGGGAGCTCGCCAACGACAGCAACTACCCAGTCGATTTTTGCACGCGATTCGCCCAGTTTCTACTAGCATGGACGAAAATCAACTTCGCGCTTTTGTAGAACGGGCTGAACAGCAGTTGCCGGCTTTATTAAAGCCTGAAGCGTTGCCTGAGCAAACAGAACAGAAGAAAATCAGGGATGAGTTTTTTGCAGCGCTTGTCGATACCTTTGTTTTGTCGATAACCGCGCTCAATACGTATCTTCGTGATCCCATTCTTTTTCGTGATAGAGACCTCCTTCAAGTTCCATGTATAAAAGAACCATTCCTGGCCTATGGCACCGCTATGCACAGGGCACTTGAGTTTTGGCAAAGCACTCAACTATCACAAAAGAGAATACCAACTATTGCAGCAGTGCTCCATGAGTATCAGCTGGCTTTGCAGAAGGAAACCCTACCGGCTGAGGAATACGAAAGACGGTGGTTGAAGGGGAAAGCTGTCTTAGAAGAATACCTGGACTTCGCAGCCCTGCAGCCAGTAGAAGTGTTGGCAACAGAGCGGCGGTTTGGAAGTAGGCACGCTCCGTTATACATGGGAGATATCCCGTTGATTGGTCGAGTTGATAGGGTTGATTTGCTTGACAAGCAAGCGAAGTCTGTGAGACTCGTTGACTACAAGACTGGTAAGCCAAAAACAATTGGACAGATTAAGTCCAATATTGTTTCAGCACAGGGTGATCTCTCTGATCGCGAGCTTAGTTTGCCTGAGACAATACGAGGTCCATATATGCGGCAGCTGGTTTTCTATAAGCTTTTGGCCGACATTGATCCAAGCTTTCACTATAGGGTTGATCAGACTGCGTTTATTTTTGTTGAACCGAGTAAGAGTGCGAAAACCCCGTTTATCTCCAGGGAGTTTGTGATCTCCGACCAGGCAGTCTCTGATTTGAGAGCACTCATTGAAACTGTTATGCGCGAGATTAAACAGTTGCTGTTTTTAGTGTAAATCACCTGATCTGGCGGACCTCTTGTTGTCTTTTGGTGGTGTTTTTCTCAAGCTCGATCAGGGTAGTTAGCTGTGTGCTGAACTCAGAGAGAATAGTTGCTAGGTGAGGATGACTGTCACTGGTGTGGGATAGTTGATACTGTATTGCCCTGAACAGGGCACTGTACACAGATATGATTTGTTGTTTTAACACTATGTCGGTTAATAAAAGTATAGGGACATGTGCATAGAGTCGATCAGACGAACCCGAGATGCTGGCAGCAAGGTTGACAGTGTCATAGAGTACGGATCTCAACAGTGAAAGATATGGATCTCGCTCAGAATATACTTGGCTGTTAAACTCTCGAAATGACATGTCGACGGGTAGAAATTCTCTGGTTTTCGCGAGTGGGTGTAGGAGCAGATACTTGTCCCGGACATAGTCTAAGAGGCTTTGAAGACTCATCTCTGAACCCAGCTTCTGCATGTTTGTTTCTGTGGGGATGGCGTGTATGAGTTCCTCACTTTCAAGTCCAAATGAAAGTTGCTTGCCTTTAAAGTATGATTTGTTGACGGTTAATGCAGGTGTTTTAGTTCGCGAGGACTTATGCGATGTTCGCTTGGTTGTACGCTCAATTGCTTCGACAAATTGTTGTAGCTTCGCCAATTGCTCTTGGTACTCCCCGTGAGCTTTCTCAGTGAGATTAAAAACAGAGTCAGTGTTATGCCACTCTTGGATATCGAGAAGCAGAGTGTTCAAGTTCACGATTTGCTCTTTCAACGCTTGCCGTTCAAACTCAGAAAGTGATTGATCTTTTTCTTTTGGCCTTGCTGGTAAGCCTAGGTCTGGTGGACTGTGCTCGACCCGACTTCTACTTTGTATCTCAGCTCTAACAGGGGAAGCTAGATCTGCTGGCTGGTACTGGGTTTGTTTGTCAATTCGCACCTCTGCTCTTACTGGAGCGGAAGGCGGCATTGAGAGTCGACGTTTACGCTCATCTTGTCCCAACTGGTCTCTGATAGGTTGTTGAAGTTCAGGTGGGATTGGGCTCACACTCAGTGCAGCCTGGTCGTGACGAAGTAGTTCGGTGAGCAACTTATCGCTGAGTTGCCATGTTTTATGACCGAAAAAAAGATTCATAAGTTTTCTGAATAGTGACTGATCTTTGTCTTTGAGAAATGGCACAAACTCGTTCACCCAGGGGTCGTCAGGTGCTGACGCTTTACCAGCAAGCAGGAGGGCTTTGACTTTATATAGTGCGAGCAAGAACTTGTATTGTTGCTGTTGGGCCGTTCCCAATTCTTTGCCTTGATAAGCTATTTGTTCTCTTTCCTCTGCACGTTCAATAGCTGCAATGGTATCAAGCTGGAGTTGTGACGCTTCTTGTAGCAAACCTTTATGCAGGTGCTCGAGGAATTGGGTTGCAACTAACT